>JAYUXE010000695.1:0-4202 GCA_043753165.1 Archangiaceae bacterium
GTGCGCGATGGCCTCGCCAAGCGCTTCGAGAACCGGCTCAGCCCCGAGGCCATCGATCGCGAGCTGCGCCACAAGGCCCTCGTGCTCGTCTCGGGCGGCGGTGGCGGCACCGGCTACGTCTACGTCGGCGTGATGAGCCTGCTCGACGAGTACGGCCTCAAGCCCGAGCTGCTGGTCGGCACGTCCATCGGCGCGATCTTGAGTCTCTTCCGTTCACGCGTGGCGCGGTTCGACCAGGACGAGATCATCAACATCGTGCGCGGGCTGTCGTGGAAGAAGCTGTTCCGCGCGATCAGCACCGAGAACCGGTACGGCGTGCCGGCGGCGCTGAGGCTCTTTCTTCGTTCTGGCATCGGCCGCTGGTTCGGGGCCGACCACCCGCAAGGCGGCGGCCTCAAACTTTCCGAGCTGCCGATCAAGACGATCATCGCGCTCAGCGGCATTCGGCGCGGCAAGCTTCCCCGTCCGCTGAGCTTCTACGAATCACTGTTCCGGCTTCCGACCCGATCGAGCTTCAACCCGATGAAGCTCATGGGCTCGGTGCAGGCGACGTTCGGCGCGCTGGCCGAGTTCTTCAACCGCCCCGAGGTGCTGGTGAAGCTGCACCTGGGCGACAGCGACGAAACGCACCACTGGGACGCGCTCGATGCCGCAGGCTTCAGCAGCGCCCTGCCCGGCGTCATCCACTACGACGTGCTGCGCGATGACCCCCGCATGCACAAAGAGATCGCAGGCACGATGGAAACGCACGGCGTCTCGCGCTTCGTCGACGGCGGTCTGGTCGACAACCTTCCCTGCAAGGCCGCCTGGCGCGCGGTGCACAAAGGCCAGATCAGCACGCGCAACGCCTTCATCCTGGCCCTCAACGGCTTCTCGATGAAGCTGACGACGCCGCTGTGGCTGCCGATCGAAAGGCTCGCCGAAGTGAACGTGCGAAAGAACCGCCCGTGGGCGCACCTCGTTCACGACTTCAAGCGCACGCTGTCGCCGTTGGACCTCGTGCCCAGCGTCGAAGGGCTGGCGAACGCGATGGCGATGGGCCGCAAGCAGCTGACGCCCGAGGTGCCGTTTCTGACCCGAATGCTCGCGCCGCTACCTCGCCTTCAGCGCTGAACGCTGGACACTGGCAAGAGGCGTTGGCATTACGCAGGGCCATGAGCTCCCCTGTCGCCGCGTCGAGCAATGTCCTCAAGTCCGAAAAGGTGTGGATGGATGGCGGCCTGATCAAATGGCAGGACGCCAACATTCACGTGATGACCCACGCGCTGCATTACGGCCTGGGCGTCTTCGAAGGCATCCGCGCGTACAAGACGAAAGACGGCCGCCTCGCCGTGTTCCGCCTGCGCGAGCACATTCGCCGGCTGCTCGATTCGGCCCACATCTGCATGCTGAAGATCAACTACTCGGAAGACGAGCTGGTCGAGGCGTGCTGCTCGCTTCTTCGTGAACAGCTGCACCAGTTCAAAGACGGCGCCTACCTTCGGCCGATCGCCTTCATGGGCGACGGGGCGATGGGCCTCGGTGCCGTCAACCCCACCCGGATCGCGATCACCGCGTGGGACTGGGCGGCCTACCTCGGCGAGAAGGGGCTCAAGCACGGCATTCGCGCGAAGGTCTCGAGCTTCACCCGCATGCACGTGAACGTGAACATGGTGCGCGGCAAGATCACCGGCCAGTACGTCAACAGCATCCTCGCCAAGCGCGAAGCGGTGATGGCAGGGTACGACGAAGCGGTGCTGCTCGACATCTCGGGCTTCGTCGCCGAAGCCAGCGGCGAGAACGTCTTCTGCGTCGGCCGCCACGGCGCGGTTCGCACCCCTTCGCTGTCGTCGCCGATTCTTCGCGGCATCACGCGCGACACCGTCATCCGGTTGCTCAAGGACATGGGCCGCGAGGTTCAGGAAGTCAGCTTCACGCGCGACGCGCTGTACATCGCAGCCGAGCTCTTCTTCACCGGCACGGCGGCCGAGGTGACCCCGGTGGTCGAGGTCGACAACCGCACCGTGGGCACGGGCACACCGGGAGACATCACGAAGGCGGTGCAGGATCTGTATTTCCGCGTCGTGCGCGGCCACGAGCCGAAGTACGCCGAGTGGCTGACGTACATCTGAAGCGGTTGGGGTTAAGTTCGCCGCACCGATGACGAAGCGTTCGACCCGCGTTCACCAGTCCCCCAATGGCAGGCCGATGACCGTCGGCGATGCGGACCCGTCTCAGGAATCGACGGGCAACTTCAGCCCCGGATACGTGGGCCAGAAGGGCGACAACCCGTTCAATCTCGAGAACCCGGCGATTCTGGACATCGCTCCGCCCGAGCCGAAGACGCTCGAGGAAGCCGGGTTGAAGATGGGGCTGCTGTCCGACATCTCGCTGAAGTTTCTCTATTACGCGGGCAGCGCCACGGGCATGCAGGTGGCGCAGGAGATCCGTCTGCCGTGGACGGGGGTGATGGAGCACGTCATCGATCACCTCGCCGCGGAAAAGCTGGTCGACCTGCGAGGCGGCAAGGGCTTCGGGCGCGCGTCGGTCGACTTCGTGCTCACCGAGAAGGGCCGCGAGTACGCGAAGGACGCGTCGACGCGCAACACCTACGTGGGGCCCGCTCCGGTGCCGATCGAGCAGTACAACGCGTTGATCACGCAGCAGACGCGCGAGAACCCCGTCGTCTCCCGCGAAGATCTGCAGATGGCGCTGAGCCATTTGACGATCAAAGAAGGGCTCGCCGAAAAGCTGGGCCCCGCGGTGAACTCGGGACGATCGCTGTTCCTCTACGGGCCCCCGGGCAACGGCAAGACGTCATTGGCCGAAGCGATCAGCGCGATGTTCGGCGGTGAGGCGTTCATTCCGTCGTGCCTCGAGATCGACGGGCAGATCATCAAGGTGTTCGACAACCTGGTGCACAGCCCGATCTCGCTCGAGATGGGGCGCGATCAGACGGGCCGACGCCAGAGCTTCGAAATGGATGCGCGGTGGCAGCTGTGCCGCCGGCCAAGCGTGATCGTCGGCGGCGAGCTCACGCTCGAGACGCTGGACCTCATCTATTCCGAGACCGCGCGGTTCTACGAAGCGCCGTTTCAGGTGAAGGCCAACGGCGGCATGCTGCTCATCGACGACTTCGGCCGGCAGAAGGTGCACCCCACCGACCTGCTGAACCGGTGGATTGTGCCGCTGGAAAAGCGCATCGACTTCCTCACCCTGCACACCGGCAAGAAGTTCGAGATTCCGTTCGATCAGCTGATCGTGTTCTCGACGAACCTCGACCCGAAGGAGCTCGTCGACGAGGCCTTCCTTCGCCGCATCAAATACAAGATCGAGGTCGGCAACCCGGACGAGAAGAGCTACCGCGAGATCTTCCGCCGCGTGTGTGAGGCCGCCGGCATTCCGTACGTCGATCAAGCCGTCACCTACCTGATGCAGCAGTACTACACGCCCCGCAACATGGAGCTTCGCGCGTGCCACCCTCGCGACCTCGTACAGCTGATCAAAGACACCGCGCGGTACCGGCAGATTGCTCCGGCGTTGTCGCGCGAGCTGCTCGACCAGGCCGTCACCGTGTTCCTGGTGGATCTGTGAGGCGCGCACTGCTCGCGTTGGCGTTGCTCGCGGCTCCGGCGTTCGCCGACGACGCGGTGTGGACGTGGGTCGACGAGAAGGGCGAGGAGCACTACACGAACGACAAGACCACCATCCCCGAGAAGTTCCGCACGAAGGCGAAGACGACGTCGGGGCAGGAGCTCGCGGTGGTGAAGCCGGCCGATGGAAGGGACGAGCCGCGGCCGGCAGTGATCCTGGCTCAGGCGCCGGCTTCGATCCGCGTCGTGCTGTTCGAGTCGTCGACGAACTCGGCGAGCAAGACGCTGGCGCGCGCGGGGGTGCTCGACAAGCTCGTGTCCGACAACCCGGGCCTCAAGCTCGAGCGGGTCGAGTTCGCGAAGGCGGTCGACCGCGCCGAGCAGCTGAAAGTCACCCAGCTGCCGACGGTGCTCTTCATGGACGGCGACACGGTGGTCGCGCGATCGACGGGGCTCGTGACGTTGAAGGAACTGCAGTCGCAGCTCGACAAGGTGCAGGGCCGGTGACGGCATTCAAGGTCCGCCCGGCGCGCCGCGGGGACGCGACTCCGCTGACGCAGCTGATGGCCGAGCTCGGCTTCACGGGAGACCCGGCGACCGTCACGTGGATCATCAGCCACCCCGAGATGG
>JAYUXE010000696.1:0-4199 GCA_043753165.1 Archangiaceae bacterium
CGCGTGCAGGGCGTCGCTGACGGATGACGTGGCTCGCGCACACAACCTCGCGCGGCTCGCGGCGCTGAAGCTGGAAGAGGCGGCGTTCGCCGAAGCCGCGCGGGTGAAGCATCAAGAAGAGAACGACGCGGCGTCCGCGCGGTGGCTCGAGAAGCAGCGTGTGACGCGCGTGCAGCTGGACCCGCCGAAGGTGAAGACGTGGGCGCCGTGGGTGTACGCGGGCGTCATGCTCTGCCTGCCGTTCGCCGTCTTCGGCAGCGGTCACGTTCGGGTGTTCGCCTGGTTGTTGATGGTCGGATTGCTGTCGACGCGCATGACGCGAGAGATGTGGATCCGCCTCGGCAAGCCCGTGCGCCGGCGTGATCAGTAACTTCGTTTGACACCTGCGATTGCGCGAGTGATCAGACGCCGCTGAAGAGAAAGTCCACCGCCGCCAGAATCTCGTGGCGGTTTGCATCGAGGTTGGTCACCCACTTCGTCAACGAAGTGGCCTGCACGGCGCCCATCTGCTGCGGCAGCAGCAACACCCGATTCCCCTCGACCACGAGCTCCGGATTCAATCGCTCCGCGCCGATACCGCCGAGTGCGGTTGCTCGAACCAGCGGAGCCACCATCTGCGTTGCCAAACTGTCGAGAAGCTCAGACTGCAAGAGCACCAGGTAGGGAACAACGCGGGCGCTCTTCGCATTCGGATTGCGAAACACATCGAACCGTCGAATCACCAGCCCCGCCCTTTCTCATTCCAGACTCCATGGGTCGCGACGAAGCGTGCGTAGGCCGCGATTGCTTTTTGGTTGTCGCGCTTCCAGCGGGCGGCCGCTTCTTGCTGCACCAGGGTTTCGAGACGCGTCTCGAGCTCTTTGGAAAGATTGATGTCGAGTCGCTTTGCCTCCTCGACCAGGTCAACCCTCAGGCTGACGTTCGTGGCTTTCCGGCGGGGGGGCTTCTTTGCATGCGCATGCTTCATGCGCATGACCTTATCAGGCCGCGCGCAGCGTGATTTCGGTGATCTCGCTGGACGGCCCGATGCGAAACGGAGGCCCCCAGTAGCCCGTGCCGCGGCTCGTGTAGACGGGCACGCCCCACAGCATCTTGAAGCCGGCGATGACGGGCTGCTGCAAGCGCACGAAGAACATGAACGGGAAAATCTGCCCGCCGTGCGTATGCCCTGACAGCTGCAGCGACACACGCTCGTCCTTCGCCAGCCGGGCGAACCGCGGCTGGTGGGCGAGAAGAATGCGGGGCGCGTTCGGCGGCGAGTTCGCGAACGCCGCGGCCGCATCGGGCCGGTGGTGCTCGGAAAAGCGGCCGCCTTCGAGATCCGTCACGCCGCCGACCACCAGCTGCGCGCCGTCTCTTTCGATCACGCGATGCGCGTTGTGCAACACGTTCATCCCGAGCCGCGCGGCCTCGGCCTCCCACGCAGAGCCCCCGTGGTAGTACTCGTGGTTTCCCGTCACGTAGAACGTGCCGTGCGTCGACGACAGCTGCGCGAACGGAGCGACCTCGTCCCTCAACGCCACCACCGAACCATCAATCGCATCACCGGTGATCGCGACCATGTCTGCTTTGAGCGCGTTCACCTGATCCACCACCCGCTGCGCGAAGCTTTTGCCCAGCGTGTCGCCGATGTGAATGTCAGTCAGCTGTACGATGCGGAAACCATCGAGCGCGGCGCCGAGCCCCTTCACCGGCACCGAAATCTTCACCACCTTCGGCGTGCTGCGCGCGACGTAGAACCCGAACAGCAGCGCGGGCAGCGTCACGCCGAGCACGACCCACGCCTGCAGCGGCCCGTGCGTGCCGCCCATCGCCCAGAAGACCAGGTCCGACAACGCCGTCGTCGGCAGCAACACGCCGAACGCGCCCATCCACACGAAGCCGAACCATTGAATCGCGATCGCCACTTTTCCGCGCAAGAGCCGCGACAACAGCAGCCCACCCGGAATCGTCGCGAACGCCGTCCACAGCGCGGCCCAGCCCACCGTGCTCCACGGCTCGGGCAGCTGCGCGCCGCGAATCAACCGCACGCCCAGGTAGTAGTGCAGCGCCAACACCAGCCCGATCATCACGAGCACGAACGACAGCCCGCGAATGAAGAGCAGCACGGGAATCTGCCCCATCCCGACGGGTGGATCCGGCGGCTGCTGCGTTTCGGCAGTGGGGGCGGTCATTGGGGGTGCCCGACCTTAACGGTGGCCAGCCACCTGCGCACGGCTTGACGCCCCGGGGCAGGGGCTGCTTTCACCCTTCTTCATGAAAGCCCTGCTCGCCTCTTTGAGCCTCGTCGTTCTCTGCGCGTGCGGCAGCGCCCCCACCTGCCCCGAGCCCTTCTACGACGGCAAAGGCAGCGACGAATCGTGGCGCTCGATGCAGGACGGCGAGGCGCGCGCGACAAAGGACGACACGAAGGCCGTCACGCTCTTCGCACCCACGGCAAATCAATCGTTTCCCAGCGCGACGCCGTTCAAGCTCACCTGGTCCACGCCGCTCACCGCCTCGCTCGACCGCCCTGCCCGCGCGCGCCCTTCGACGCTCAGCCAGCTCGGCAATTTCATCTATTCGTCCGCGTGGGCACACCTTCCGCCGGTCACCGGCCCGCTGCACCTGCTGCGGATCAGCGACGGCACCAACGCGTGTCCCATCGAAGTCGTCACCACCCGCCTCGAGTGGACGCCCAACGACGCCGCGTGGGCAAAGCTCAAAGAGAAGGCCGGCAAGAAGCTGACCCTCGATGTGTACTCGGCGTACCTGCTCGAGAATCGAATCTCTGAAGGTCCGTTTCATCTGACAAAGCCCGTGGGCTTCACCGTGACCCCTTGAAGCGTTTCGTTTTCGCGACGCTGCTGCTGACCAGCGCGTGCAGGCCGTCATCCGACCCGTCAGGGCCTGTTCCTTCACTCGTGTTCTCGTCGAGCGCCGCGTGGCCCGAAAAGCCGGTGGTGCCTGCGCCCAGCGCGGGGCGCTTCATCGTCACCAACAACCTCGACGACACCGTGTCGTTCTTCGATGCCTCGAAAGTCGGAGAAGGCGCGCTGCCCGAGCTCTCGCGCATTCCAGTTGGGGTGAGTCCCGTCGAGGTCGAAGGCCCGCACCACGCCGCTGTCGATCCAAAAGGTGAGTTCTTCTACGTCGGCCTCGCGAACAACACCCCCGGCATCGGCAGCGGGCCGCACGGCACGCACGGCAGCGCCGACGTCGACGGCTCGGTGCTCAAGTACCGAGCGCGCGACAACCGGCTCGTCGGCCACGCGCGCGTCGACAGAAACCCGGGCGACCTCGCGATGAACGCCGCCGGCACCGTGCTCGCCGTCTCGCACTTCGATTTGCTTCGTGTGACGGAAGCGTCGCGGGGTGACGCGCCTGACCCGGATGCGCGCGTGCTGCTGCTGGACCCCGCGACGATGACCGTGAAGTCGCGCGTGCGCGTATGTCCGGCCCCACATGGGATTCTGTTCTCGAAGGACGGCAAGCGGCTCTACGTCGCCTGCTACAGCGACGAGGTTGCGGTCATCACGCTGGATGACTTGAAGGTCACGCGCGTGAAGGTCGCCTCGAACGCAGGCGACGCCTTCCGCCCCATCTACCAGCCATACGCGCTCGCCGAATCGCCGCTGACCGGCGACGTGTTCATCAGCTGTCCCGCCAGTGGGGAAGTCCGCGTCTTGAGCGCGGCGACGTTGACCATCGACGCGGCCCGCACGCGCCTCGTCGGCGGCAGCCCGTTTCTCTCGGCCTTCAGCACCGACGGCAAGACGCTTTGGGTTCCGCACCAGGGCGACGACCGCATCTCGGACATCGACCCCGAAACGGGCGCCCAGCGCCGGCAGCTCACGCCGCCTCGAGGCAGCTGCACCAACCTGCACTCGGTGGCGCCGACGGCCGACGGGAAATTTCTGATCGCCGTCTGCGAAGGCTTTCACGTCGAGCCCGGCGCCATCGTCGTCCTCGACACCACCACCGGAGCCACCCTCAGCACCACTCCCGTCGGCGTCTTCCCCGATTACGTCGGGTTCCTGAGGACGCCATGACGCCGCGGTTGCACGCACTCGCCTTTTGCGCGCTCCTGGCGGGCTGCAGCTCACCCAGCGCAGTTGCGTACGGCGAGCAGCTCTTCAACGACCCGCAATTTGCGGGCAGCCAGTTCAACGTCTGGTCGTGCGCGACGTGCCATGCGACGCGCGCCGGCGACACCCGGA
>JAYUXE010000697.1:0-4194 GCA_043753165.1 Archangiaceae bacterium
CTCGATGTGACCAATAAGGCGTTCGCCAAGCCGTTGATGGTCGACCTCTCGCGCTTCGGCGGCGGGATGATGCCTGCCTGTATGTTCGACGCTGACTTCTCGGGTGGCGCGGCCCCCGCGGCCGGCTGCGCTCCGGTCGAGCTCACCATTCGTCAGTCGTTCCGCAAAGTCGAAGACACCGACTACGAAGCGCAAGACTGGGACGGCTACAAGTTCCAGGCGTTCGGGGCGTTCACCACTGACCGAAAAGGCTACGCCCGCAACTACGGAATGACCGACACCCAGTGGCACCGCTTCATCAACCGCTACAACATCTGGGAACGAAGCCACCACTACACCGACGCGGCCGCGATGACGGGCCCGACCGTCTGCTTCACGCCCACCACCACCCCCGCTGGCTCCGACCCGCACCGCGACCTCGACAAAGACGGCACCGAAGACGAGTGCAAGGAAGTCTCGGGCGGTTCGCGCTGTAACACCTTCCGCCAGGCGTGCACGCTCCCGTTCAAGGATCGCGGGCTGCGTCCGGTCGCCTGGTACTACTCCGATGGCTCGCACCCCGAGTTCTTCGACGCGACCCGTAAGGCCGCTCACGAGTGGGACGTCGCGCTGCGCAGCGCCGTGCAGACCGCGCGCTACACCGAGTGCGTTCGCACCAAGGGTACCGACTGCGGGACCACCTTCCCCATCTATACGGGACAGCAAGACGACAACCAGGACGCGATGGACCTCGCGGGCGAAGTCGATGACTGCCGCGACGGCCTGGCTTACGTGGGTGAAGACTGCAGCACCCTGGCCGAGACGATCGGCCTCAAGCGCAAGTACAGCCCGGGCGTCCGCGCCCTCGCCAACCTCCCTGAGATGGTGGTGCTGTGTCACAGCCCGGTTGAGGCCAATGATCCCGCGGCCTGCGGCTCGCCCCGCCTGCCGAAGGACCTGACGGCGCTCAATTGCTTCAACGCCGCCAACGTGGGCGATACCGCCACGCTCACCACCTGCCGCGCCGCGCTCAACGTCCGCAAGGGCGACCTGCGCTACCACCACGTCAACGTCATCACCACGCCGCAGACCCCGTCGCCCTGGGGGATCATGGTCGACTCGAATGATCCGCTCACCGGCGAAGTCGTCGCCGCGAGCATCAACGTCTGGTCGCACGTCACCGACCTCTGGAGCCAGGGAATCGTCGACACCGCCCGCTACATCAAGGGCGAGCTGCAGACCAGCGACGTCACCGAAGGCACGTACGTGCGTGACTGGGCCAGCGCCGCGGAAGCCGCCTCGAGCAAGGGCAGCCTGCCGCAGCTGAGCAAGATCGATCGCGACCGTTTCGTCGGCGAAGCTGCCGGCCTCACCGCGCTCGAAGCCCTCGAAGCGCCGTCGAAGATTGCCGCGATGCGCGCGAGCCCCGTCTACAAAGAGCTCAAGAAGGTCGCGCTTGATGCCCAGGGCATTCGCCTGGACGCGCGCGCTCCGTCGGGCTCGAAGCCGGTGTACGAGGCGCGCCGCCGTCACGCCCTCAACACCCAGACCGAAGCTGCACTGACCACGAAGATGATGCAGTCGTTCGCCGGTGGCGACGGCAAGCTCAGCAGTGAGATGATTTCCGAGCTCGCGTCGCCCCTGCGCGGCGCGAACCCGGTGCTGCAGCGCGAGATTCGCCAGGCGAAGGAGCTTGCGCTCTCTGAACGTGGAGCGTGCGTGATGAACGAGGCGCCGGCGCCGCTGGCGATCGCCGACCTCGCGAACCTGCTCGAGGTGAAGTTCGGCAAGTTCGACAAGAACTCCAGCAAGTCGGATCAGCTGGCCCGTGGCGCAGTGATGCGGAAGTACCTCGCCAACCGCGCGCACTACGCCGTCGTCACCCACGAAATGGGTCACAGCATCGCGCTGCGGCACAACTTCGTCAGCTCGTCGGACGCGTTCAACTACCGCCCCCAGTACTGGCAGCTGCGCACGGACGACGGCAAGAACACCACCAAGTGCACGGGCCTCGACGGTTCGGGCAGCTGCGTGGGCCCTCGCTACTTCGACCCGATCAACGCGAACGAGAAGAAGAACTTGCTCGCGATGTTCATGCAGTCGTCGACGATGGATTACGCCGGTGAAGCGACGCAGGACCTCATCGGTCTGGGTGCGTACGACTTCGCAGCCGCCCGTATGTTCTACGGCGACAGCGTGTCGGTGCAGGCGGACCCGTCCTACCGCGCGGGCTCTGCGCGTGGCGTCGGCGTCGCCGACAAGTTGGACAACTTCGGCGGCATCCTGGGGATCCGCTTTCAGGTGGGCGCTCCGACGGCCACCGACCCGACCAACACCCGCGACATCCACTACTCCGAGTTGCAGAAGGAGTTCGAGATGATTCAGGGCTGTGAAGAGGTCGACCCGGCGAACTTCAAGCCGGCCAGCTGGAATGAAGCCGTCAACGGCACCTGGCACCCGACGTTCGACGGCCTCATCGTCGAAGTGGGCGGCAAGCACACGCGCTGCAAGCAGCAGCAGGTGGACTACGTGACGTGGACTGAGCTTGCCGAGCCGGCGAGGGGCCGCGGCACGCACGGCGTGGACAAGCTGCAGCGTCCCCGCGTTCCGTATGGGTTTGCAACCGACCGTTGGGCGGACCTGGGAAATCTCTCGGTCTACCGCCACGACAACGGCGCGGATCCGTACGAGCTGTTCGACTTCCTCATCACCCAGCAGGAAGTGAACCACATCTTCGACAACTACCGTCGCAACCGTCAGTCGTTCACGGTGCGTGGAGCGGCCACCCGCGCGCTCAGCCGGTACAACGAAAAGCTGCGCGACGCGGCGAAGGGCCTGGGCCTGCTGGCGAACATCTACCGCGATTTCTCGGTGGACCAGGGCTACGACTACGACACGCTCTGGCCGTTTCTCTCAATCGACCTCTTCGGTGAGAACATCCTGGCCTCGGGTCTGGGCTTCGACCATTTCGCGAAGCAGCTGGCGCGCCCGCAGGAAGGCCCGCATTCGCTGATCTCGGTGGGCCCCGCGCAGACCAAGCTCCTCGTCTCGAACGTCGACACCGCTGGCAACCCGAAGGTTGCGGTGATGACGATGCCGAACGGAGCCACCGGTTACTTCGGCAACGTGGCGGCCGGTGGTCGTCCGCTCGAGAACGCGCTCGCCACCACCAAGGGCGAATACGACTCGGAGTTCACCATCAACGCCGGCTCGTATTACGAGAAGGCGTACACGGCGATGCTGTTCACCGAGTCGGTGGACAACTTCATCAGCGACTCGCGCCGCGACTTCCTCGACGCGCGTTACCGGTCGGTGTCGATGGCCGACCTCTTCCCCGACGGGTACCGCCGCTGGCTGGGCAACAACCTGACGGGCGACGAAGCGCTGAAGGGGCCCCGCATCGCGGCCCAGGCGAATGGCCTTCCGCTGGTCGAGGCCACGGGCACCAACTTCCCGTCGAAGGCCCCGGGTTGGACGCAGTGGTGGAAGGCGCAGCCCGAGTCCTGCTTCCAGCAGGAATCCAGCCTGCTCTGCGAGACGGCGCCGACGTCGTCGGTCGCCATCGACCCGCAGGTCGGTTGGGAACAGCAGAAGTTCCTGATTGCGTGGACGCTGATGTACCTGCCCGAGAACCAGCAGCAGACGTGGCTCAACCAGATGAACATCTGGGAAAAAGGTGCCGACTCGGACCCGGGCTTCGCGAACCGCATCGAGCTGCACATTCCGACTGGGAAGATTTACATCGCGAAGACCTTCGGCAAAGAGACCATCTTCGGCAAGAAGGTCGAGAAGGGCGTCTCGGCCCGCATGCTCGAGTGGGGCAACGAGCTCCTCGCCCGCGCGTACGACGTCACCCCCGGCCCGGACAACGACAACGACGGCAGCCCCGACTGGTTCGTGCCCGTCATCACCAACGGAAAGGCCCGGGTGAAGTACGACCGCACGGTCAGCTTCATCACCCCCGACGGCTTCATTCAGAACAGCCGCCCCGGCTGCAGCGCGACCGACAACTCGTCCTGCACCTGCACGTCGAACAAGGCCTGCATCGAGCTGAACAAGTACGAGGAAGCGCCGTTCTTCATGCGCCAGGCGATGCGCGACTTCGGCCTCGCCGACCCTTCGATGAAGGGCATCCACTGAGCAGGAACTAGAAGTCGGTAGTCACAGCGCCGGTGGTGGGGATGCTTCGGCCGCCTCACCACCGGCGCTTCTTTT
>JAYUXE010000698.1:0-4185 GCA_043753165.1 Archangiaceae bacterium
ATCGGCTTGTACGGCTTGTTCGACCAGGCGCCGCTGGATTCGATTCACTCGATGATGCGCCTGAACATCGACAACCTCGTCGACCTCTCGCACGCGTACCTGTCGACCGCGAAGTCGGGTGACAGCCTCATCAACGTCGCCTCGACCCTCGCCCTGCTCGCCTTCCCCGGCGCCAGCGTCTACGCGGCGACCAAGGCGTTCGTGACCGCGTTCTCGGAAGGGCTGTGGTTCGAGAACAAGGGCCGCAACGTCTACGTCGGCGCGCTGCTTCCCGGCGTCACCCGCACCAACTTCCACGGCGCCGCGGGCGGAATGGCCGACGCGAAGCCGCCCGATGCCATCAGTCAGAACGTCGATGCCGTCATCGACGTCGGCATGCAGATGCTCGCCGACCGTTCGAAGCCCACGTACCTCACGAGCTTCACCAACAAGGCGATGGTCTTTCTCAGCACCCGCCTCGTGCCGCGCAAGACGATGGTCACGATGATGGGCGGCAGCTCGCCCGCCAAGCCGCACGCCCAGCTGAAGAGCTAGCGCGGCAGTGCGCTGATGCGAGACAGCGCCTCGGCGTAGACGCCGGGGAGGCTGGTCTTCCCGTCTGCGTCGAAGCCGAGGTCGTGCACGCGCCCGTTGCGGATGCTGTACACCCAGCCGTGCACCGAGACGTCCTGCTTTCGGGCCCAGGCGTCCTGCAGCACCGTGCTCTGCGTCACGTTCACCGCCTGCTCGAGCACGTTCAGCTCGCAGAGGCGATCGTGGCGCGCTTCGTCGGACGTCGCCGACATGAGCCCGGCCGAGTGTTTGCCGGCGACATCGGACACGTGCCGCAGCCAGTTGTCGGCGAGGCCGAGCCGCTGCCCCGTCAGCGCGGCATGCACACCACCACAGCCGTAGTGGCCCACGACGAGAATGTGCCGCACCTCGAGCACGTCGACCGCGTACTGAATGACAGACAGGCAGTTCAGGTCGGTGGGTACCACGACGTTCGCGATGTTTCGGTGAACGAACACCTCGCCGGGCGCCATGTCGATGATCTGATTCGCGGGCACGCGCGAGTCTGAACACCCAATCCACAAATACTTCGGCGCCTGCTGCTGCGAGAGCCGGCTGAAGAACTCGGGGTCTTCGCGGTGAACGCGATCGGACCATTCGCGGTTCTTCTTCAGCAGGTGGTCGAGTTTCACGAAGTCACGCCTTATGTATTTTCTTCAGCGTTTCCAACTCTTCGATTGCCGCCTTCACGGCTTCACGCCTCCGACCAGCCAGCCCTTCTCGAGCGCCTTGAGCACCGCGCGCGTCCGGTCGCGCACACCGAGCTTCGACAGGATGCTCGAGGCCTGGTTCTTCACGGTGCCTTCCGCGTTCCACCCAGCGCTTCGACGCGCTCACGGATGCCCCGGAGCCCATTGCCCGGCTGCAGCGTCTTCGTGCCCCGCCCGTCGTCGCGCACTCGAACCTCCACGCCGTCTTCGACGTTTCGCGCCGTGACCCAGACGTTCCGTGCTTCGGCGTGCTTCACGCTGTTCGTGATGGCTTCCTGCACGCAGCGGAAGACGGCGTGTGGGTCAGCGACGTTCAGCGGCTCGTCGAGGTTCAGGTGAATCGCCGGCTTCGGGATGCGCGAGGCGAGCGCGGCAAGCGACGCATGGAAGTCGAGCGGCGCGTGCATCTGCGACACCACGTTTCGCACCTCGGCCAGCGCGTCCTTTGCAATCTGCCGGGCCGCCGCGAGTCCCCCGCCCTTCTCGGCCAGCTAGAGCTGGATGCCGAGCGCGACGAGGTGATGGCCCAGTGAGTCGTGCAGCTCACGGGAAATTCGCAGCCGTTCCCCCTGCCGGCTGGTCTCGACCAGCAGCGCACGGGTCGACACGAGCTCCGCGTACGCACCCGCCAGCGCCAGCCGCGCCGTCCGTTCTCGCTGCTGAACCCGGTAGCCGAACAATGCAAAGGCGCAGAAGGCCGAGTGCGCTCCGAGAATTTCGAGGATGAAGCGCGGTGCTTGAAATGGCCAGACGATGACGAGCAGCAACGGCAGCTGCGCAAGCCACAGCATCACCGAATGCCGCAACGTGAAGACCACCGGAAGCTGCGCCACGACGACCGCGAGCAGCAACCCTTCGAGCCCGCGAAACCCCAGCGGCGGCATCGCCGCGACGGACAACGTCTGCACCGCCAGCAGCGCGCGTGCGAGCCACAACGGAAGGCGCGCGTGGAACCCTGCGGCCACCACCGCGACGCCGTAAATCACCCACGGAATCAGCCACCCGCGCGGACCATCAGGCGGCAGCGACGACAGGTGCGTGATGCCGACGAACGCCCAGATGAGAAAGCCGACCGCGCGCAGCCCTGGTTCCGCCCGACCCAGCTGCGCGTAGTCGTTCACCACCGTTCAGCCTCCGGCGATGAGGTCGCGCACCGAGCCATAGTTTTGTTCGTGAATGGCTCCGACGCGAACGCAGCGAACGGAACGAGCTGGGTCGATGAGCACGTGAATCGGAATCGGAGCGGTTCGTTCGACCCCCAACCCATCTAGAAACGGGCCCAGGTCTTCGTCCGACCGCAGCCAGCGAATCGGGCCCGGCAGGTTCTTCCTGCTCCACGCTTCCAGCGCAGGCTGCGCGGCCGTCTCGTCGATGCTCAGCAGCTCGAAGTCGACCTTCAGCCCGTCGCGCGCCATGGCGTCGTGCCACTGGTTGAGCACGCCCATCTCTTCGACGCATGGCTTGCACCACGTCGCCCAGAGGTTCACCCAGGTCCAGCCTTTCGTCTTCTCTGCGGCGGGCCCGAACGGACGCTGCTCGGCCGGCAGGTACGGCCTCGCCTTCGCGGCGTAGCTCTTGTCGCAGAACGCGGTCGCCGCGGCCTGCGTGTTCTTCTTCACCGACGCGAAGCGCGACGGCGCCGGGCCCTGCGGCTTCTCGTCGCAGGCCGCGAGCAGGACGAGGGAAAGGAAGAGCGCGGCGTCAAATCGCACAATCAATCCACGCGACGAAGGCGCTGCGGTTGATTTCCTGCGCGGTGCACGCCGCCGACCGCGAACGGTTCCACCCGCAGAACTCGTCGCCCAGCTGCGCGTACTGCTCGCCCAACCAAAGAAGCCCGACCTGGTTCTTGAGGTCTTCGTCTTTGAACTTCGACTGCAGGTGGGTGAGCACGCCTTTCGCGCGATCTCGGCTCAGGGTCTCGTTGTACTCGGCCGCGCCGTCGGTGCTCGCGCGTGAGACGACGAAGAAGAAGGAAGCGCCGCGCTGGTCGCTCCAGGCCTTCTCGATCAACGCCGCGGCGTCGGGGTCGAGCTCGGTCTTGCTGGAGTCGAACTGGATGATGTGCGCGCGCTTCGCCAGCGGCTTGAACAGCGCATTGAAGTCATCGCCCGAAAGCGCCGCGACCTTCTTCGCTTCCATCGGCTGGCACCCGCGGCCACCGCCGCCTTCGATCAGCCCGCATGCGCCGGCGACCCGGCGGATGATCGCCTTCAGCTGCGGCGTGCAATAGCTGTCGTCGGACACGCTGGCGATCGCGACGTCCTTCGCCGCGCCTTCGCTTTCGTGCAGCCGGGTATTCGCCGCCCGCGCCCACGTCGCGACGAGAATTACCGGCACCGCCAGCGCCACGCCCAACAGCCCGAGCTGCTTCTGACCATTCGTCATGGAGTCCCCTTCTGCTTCTTCACCGCCGCCCGCGCCTGCTTGCCCTGCTTCGACAACATCTTGCTCAGCGTGAACTCGAGCCCGAGGTCGCTGTCTTCGTCACACATGCGCGCGTTGCCGACGAACAGCTGCGGCGTCAGCACCGGAATTCCATTCGCCACCGCCCACCGCAGGCTCTTGGTCAGCTTCGCCTTCACTTGCGTGCCGCCGAGACAGCCCTTCACTTTCGGAAACGTCGCCTCGAGCTTGTTGCGCAGCGCGCCTTCGTCTTTCGCCGCCAGCTCGCGCAGCTTTTCCTGATTCTTGAACGCCCACTTCAAGACTTCCTGCGACGCCTTCTCGTCCTTCTCACCCGACAAGCCGGCGGCACACAGCATCGCCTCGCTGACCGCGCACGCGCCGGGGTGCAGCGCCTCGGTCACCATCCAGTTGCAGGTCGGGTCCAGCGGGAACAGCACCGCCTTCAAGTCGAGCTTGTTGCGAAGGCTGCTCGCGCCGAGCCGTTCATCGAAGGCCTTGCACGCAGGGCAAAGGG
>JAYUXE010000699.1:0-1657 GCA_043753165.1 Archangiaceae bacterium
CGTGTGCGAGCTGAAATACACGATGCGCTCGAGCATGACGGCGATCGACAGGACCGACAAAATGCACAGCAGCCAGAGCACCCATTCCGCGCTGCCGAGCGTGACGCCCAGAAGCGTCCGCGTGAGCATGCCCTGACCTTCGTGGTTCAGCTGTCCGAGGAGAAGCAGTGGAGTCATAGAGGGGGGTTCAAAGGGATGCGCGGCCGCGGTATCAATTCTTCGACGGCTGGCGAAAGTCAACGGAAACAGCCAACGATTCCGCAACATTCCGAAGATTGACCGCGGCCTCGCGAACTTCTTCGAGCGCCCCAGCGTTCAACCCTTCGGAATGAGCGGCCTCCACCGGTTCACCCAGCCCGGCGTCTTTCTGACCCTTGAGCATTCCCAGGATCAGCATCTTCACCCCGTCTGCGTCTTTCAAGCCTTCGAGGCGGGCGTGGTGCAGCTGGGCGCCGACGACGCCTCCGCCCGCGGTGCTGATGGTCAACGTCTTCACGCCGAACAGCGTCTCGAGCGGCCCGGACGTGACTTCCAGGTTCTGGACGTTGGCGTAGGAAAGGGTGACTTCGCGGTGGACGATCGCTCCCTGGCTGACGCGCAGGCTCTTGTCGCCGACGAGGTAGTGGCGCAGCTCATAGTCGAGGCGCGCGGCGACGAGGCTGAAGCCGACCGATGCGAGGGTGAACAGGAAGATTGGCAGCGTGAGCCACATGCCGTTGAGCTTCATCGTGGCGATGATCGCGGTCGAGAAGGCCAGCGCGCCGAAGAACGGCCCCGACGCGCGGGCAGCGGCCTTCAAGTATTGAAGTGTGAGCCATTGCGGCTCGGGCTTGAGCTCGCGGACGAGCGTCGTGCCTTCCGGCAGATGCGGTGGGTCGAGGCGCAGCTTCAGCAGCGGCAGGAACACCGGGCGAAGCAATTTCACGATTGGAGCGATCATCGGTCAGCGCCGTTCGGCCACGGCTTTCAGCGCTTCAGCCGTACGATTGAGCGCATCACGGATTTCGACCAGCGCGTTCGATTGTCCGGCGTGTTTGCCTTCGTCCCTCACCCCGCGCATCCGCGCATAGAGGTAGTCGCGAATGGCTTCGAAGTCCTTCACCCCCACGATGCCGAGGTTTCCACCTTCTCCTGCTCCTGCCGTCTGCACCGTCACGGTTCCGATTTGAAGCCAGCGTTCGAGCAGGTTCTGCGAGAGGTGGATGTCCTGCATCCGCGCGTACGTCAGCTGCATTTCCTGACGGAAAAAGATGCCGTGGCTCATGAAGACGCCCTGGTCATCGAACCGGTACTTCAGCGTCTCGTAGCGGAAGAGAAGTGGAATGAAGACGACCGGGAAACCGACGAACGCGAACAGCGAGACGAGGAAGTAATAGAGCAGCAGCGATTTTTCCGGCCTGGTGATGCCCGCCACGCGTGCGCGCAGCGACTGAAAATCGGCGTCGTTCATGTCGCGCGGTCTACTACACTGACCGTCGGTTCTATCGAGGGGGCACGTGGCTGCAGGGGATGAAAGCCGCAAGAGCGCCTTCGTGCTCGCCCGCATCCGGCGGGTGCAGCGCCGTCTGAATCTCGAAGGCGCGCTTTCTTCGGCCGTCGTCCCCGCCTGGGTCGCTGTCACGTTGCTCGCCGTGTGGCGGTTCGTCGTGCAGTGGCG
>JAYUXE010000700.1:0-9481 GCA_043753165.1 Archangiaceae bacterium
TATAATCGAGTCGAACGGGCGCAGCCCGGCTGGCCGCGGCGGCTCGTGTTCTGTCTTCCGATGCGCGTGCTGGTCGAGCAGACGCACTCGAAGATTTCGGGCTGGCTCGAACGCGCAGGGCTCACCCAGAAAGTCGGCTGCCACCTGCTGATGGGCGGAATCGAATCGACCCGGTGGGTCGCCGAGCCAGAGCGCGAGGCCATCTTCGTCGGGACCCAGGACATGCTGCTCTCGCGCGCGCTGAACCGCGGCTACGCGGCCGCCCGGGGTCGATGGCCGATGGAGTTCGGCTTGCTGCACCACGACACCCTCTGGGTCTACGACGAGATTCAGCTGATGGACGTGGCGCTCGCGACGTCGGTGCAGCTCGCCGCCTTCAGGCAGAACGACGCGAAACGCAGCGTGGGCCTGCCGGTGACTCGGTCGTGGTGGATGAGCGCGACGCTTCAGCCCGACTGGCTCGCGCAGGTCGATTTTCGCGGCCAGGCGGCCGCGCTCGACGACACGAAGCTTCGAATTTCGAAGGACGAACGCAAGGGCGGCCTCTTCGAGGTGAAGAAGACGCTGACCCTCGAGCCCTCGATTCGTGAGCCTGACCAGATTGCCGCCCTCGTTCGCAGCCGTCACGCCCCGGGCTCGCTCACCCTCGTCATCGTGAACAGCGTCCGCCGGGCGAATGAAGTGGCGGTGGCGCTCGAGGCGCGCCCTCGCGGCAAAGGGAAGAAGGCGGCCGTCGAGGCCGAGGCGGGGCCTGAGGTGCGGCGGGTGCACAGCCGCTTTCGAGGCCATGAGCGGGCCGCGTGGCTCAAGGACTTCCTATCGCGAGCGCCGTCAGTGCCCGTCCCTGCTGCAGGCCGAATCATCGTCGCCACCCAGGTCGTCGAGGCTGGCGTTGATCTCTCCGCGCAGTTGCTCGTCACCGACCTCGCGCCCTGGTCGAGCCTCGTCCAGCGTTTCGGGCGGTGCGCGCGCTACGAAGGCGAGCGTGGGGACGTGGTCGTCATCGGCGACGTGCCGAAGGACGCGACCGGCGCACTGCCGTATGAAGTCGAAGAGTTGAGCGCGGCAAACGGCGCGCTGACGGAACTCGAGCAGCAAGGTGACGTCGGGCCCGCCACGCTCGAGGAGCACGAAGAAGGGCTCACCGCCGCTATGCGCGCGCAGCTGTACCCGTACCAACCTGCGCATGTGCTGCGTCGACCAGACCTCGACGATTTGTTCGATACGACCGCAGACCTCATGGGTGCCGACCTCGACGTTGGCCGCTTCATTCGCGAAGGCGACGACCGCGATGTACAGGTCTTCTGGCGCGCGGGTGAGGAGCCATGGCCGCCAGACCTGCCGAAGCCCCGTCGGCCCGAGCTGTGCCCGGTGCCGCGCCGCGGGAAGGAAGGAAGTCTTCAGGCATGGCTCGAGGCGGACGGCGCCGCCTGGACCTTCGATTACACCCGGAAGCAATGGCGGAAGCTGCGCAAGTTCGATTTGCCGCCCTCAGGTTCGGTGGTGCTCCTCGCGGCAAGCGACGGCGGCTACGACCCGGGCGCGGGCTGGTCGCCGAAGAGCAGAGCAGCCGTCACACCGGTCGAACTCTCCCGCATCGTCGTCGCCCCGTCGGACGAGCGCTTCGAAGCAGCCACCTCGTCCGAAGAGGATGAGTCTCTTTCGCTCGCGGCGTGGCAGACCGTCGCTGACCATGGTCGCGATGTTGGCAAGGAGGCGCTGGCCATCGCCAATGCGCTCGCGCTGCCGCCAGGGCTCAAGAAGCTCCTCGAGCTGGCGGGCCGATGGCACGACGCCGGAAAGGCGCACGACAGCTTCCAGGAGAAGATCGACGCGCGCGCGGGCGGACCGTGGGCGAAGGCCCCCCCGACCGCCTGGAAGCGGGTTGGGCGGGTCGGCTTTCGCCACGAGCTTGCGAGCACCCTGCTCATGTTCGAACGGTTGGCAGCGGTCGCGCCCGCCCACGAGGCCTTCGTCGCGTCCAATGTTGAGCGGCCCCACCGGCCGTCAAGCGCCGGCGACGCCCTGGTCAGCGAGCTGCAAAAGCTGTCGAGGATTGAGTTCGACCTCGTCGCGTTTCTCGTCTGCGCACACCACGGCAAAGTGCGCTGCCAGTGGGTCGGCTCGGCGATCGAGCTGTCGAAGACTGAAGACGCGGGCTCCATATTTGGCGTTCGCAACAACGACCTGGTGAAGGCGTTTCATTTGACGACTACCGCCGGCGAACGGGTGCCGTTACCGGAGACCACCCTGCACCTCGACCTCGCCGGGCTCGGCGCCAGCGATCGCTTCGGGGCGTCGTGGTCAGAACGGGTGCAGCACCTGCTCGAGACCTTCGGCCCGTTTCAGCTGGGGTTCCTCGAAGCGGTGTTGCGTGCCGCAGACTGGCGCGCTTCGGCCCGCCTGGAGTCCGCATGACGACGCACGCGATTGAGCTCACGGGCTGCTCCCCGCACGTCCTGGCGAACTACCTCAAGACCCTGGCGGTGCTTCGACTGGTCGCGACGCAGAAAGACCCAGGAGCGCGAGGCCAATGGCTGGACGGCACTTTCGTGCTCACCTCGACCCTCGACCATCAAGCGCTGTGTCGCTTTTTGCTCGACGACTACCAGCCGACCCCGCTCATCGCGCCGTGGAACGGCGGAAGCGGCTTCTATCCGAAGGACAACCGAGAGGCCTTGACTGAGATCGCTGCGGGGCAGGCGGCGCGGTTCGAGGACTTCCGCGCAGCGATCGCCGTCGGGCAACTGGTGACAAAGGGAAGGAAAGAGCGCCCCGCAGACGAGGAGAAGCTCGACGTGATTCGCCGTGCCCGCGCAGCGTGGCCTGAGGCGCTGCTGCCCTGGCTCGGCGCGGCGCTGTCGCTGACCGATGACGGCGTTCAATACCCCGCTCTGCTCGGCACGGGAGGCAACGACGGCCGCCTCGACTTCACCAACAACCAGATGCAGCGGCTCGTCGAGCTCTTCGACCCGCACACGGGCAGCGCGAAACCCGGTGCGCGCCCGTTGCTGGAGGGAGCGCTGTTCGGCGGCGCCGTTGAAGGACTCGAACAGCGTGCCATCGGTCAATTTCAGCCAGGCGGCGCAGGAGGCGCCAACGCGACGTCTGGATTCAGCGCCGACAGCCACGTCAACCTCTGGGACTTCGTGTTGGCGATCGAAGGCACGCTGACTTTTCAGGTCGCGACGTTGCGCCGCCTCGAGACCAGCAGGGCAGTGCAGGCGTCCGCCCCTTTCGCGGTCCAAGGCCGTGCCGCAGGCTATCCGAGCGCCACCGGAGAAGATGAGGGCAACGGGCGCGGGGAACAGTGGATGCCGCTTTGGGGATCTCCCGCGACCTGGCCCGAGGTCAAGAAGCTGTTCGACCAGGGCCGGCTCTTCTCGTCAGGAACGCGCGCGACAAACTCGGTGCAGGCGGCGATTGGCCTGTCGTCCATGGGGGCAGTGCGCGGCGTCTCCGAGTTCCAGCGCTTTGGCTTCGTCGAACGAAATGGCCAATCGAACCTCGCGGTTCCCCTGGGACGATGGCGCGTGCAGGCGAAGCCGGCCGCACGCGTCGTTCAGCAGTTCGAAGACTGGGTCGAACGGCTGCGGCGTGCCGCGGACAAAGCCGGCGCGCCGATTGGGATGGCTCGCCGCGTGCGCGGCATCGAAGCAGCTATGATGGTCACGCTTCGCCGGGAAGGTGCCCAGCCCGTTACCGCGATGCTCAGCCTGTTGGCCGAGGTCGAGAGCGCGATCGTGCGCAGCGGCCGCTGGGCAAAGGACAAGGGGTTGCAGCCGCTTCCGACGCTGAGCTCTACCGCTCTGGTGGCGGTGCTCGGGGCGCCGACTGCAGCGATGAGGCTCGCTGCGGCGATCTCGGCGTTTCAGAGCAGGCTGGAATTCGACAATCACCAGGCTGAGGTCGGCATTCGCTGGAACTGCCTGCCGCTGCAGCAACCAGCAAAGGCCCAGCGAAACGCGCGCTTCCTCGAGCACTCAGACGCGTTCGCCTCGACCCCGCGCGAAGTCTGGCGCAGCACGCTCGTCGATTCGCTATGTGCCGTGCTCGAACGGCGCTTTACCGAGAGCGCTGGCAGCGGCAACCGTGTGTTCGCCGCTTCGCGCGTCGGCGTGTGTGAGGCCGACATCGCCGAGTTCCTCGCGAGCCCTCACCTCGACGCCGAGATCTACCGGCTTAGCCGGGGCTTCATGTGCGTCGATTGGACGACGAGTCTGGAACCTGGCGAGCCACGGCACCTCGGTCGCGTGCCCGCGTTGTTCGCGGCCTTTCGCCTGGCCTACGCGACGCGTTCGGGCGCAGCCGCCGAAGACTCCCGACCCGCGCGACTGCTCGCGCGCGGGCAGGGCGAACGCGCCTTCGCCGCAGTCGAGCACCGGCTGCGTGTCTCGAATGTCTGCCTCGCGATCGACTCCCGCCGGCACGTCGTCGCTCTCAGTCCCCGCGAGGCACGACGGCTCGCGGCCGCGCTGCTGATTCCCGTTGAACCCGCCACGTATTCCGCCCTGGAACAACTCGTCGTTCGAAAGGAAGCCAACCGATGAAGACCATTTCTGAGTTGCTCGCCCGCAGTGAGTCCCGCGTTCTCATCGAGGCCCGGCTCAAGCCAATGCAAGGCACCCGGTTTCAGCCAACCGGCTTTCCTGACCTCGGCGCCGCGCTGTTCGACTCTGCAGCGGGACAAACGCTGCTGGTCGAGAGCGCGCAGAGCATGGCCAACCGACTCGAACAGACCATTTGGGACGGCGGCGCCAGGGACCTCGTCCCTTCGGTCAAGGGCCTCTCGTACGTGCGCGTCAACGACGCCAACGGCGACTACCTGACGTCGACGCTCACCGAGGCGCACCGCCTGAACTCGCCCTACATTCTCGAGGCAAAGGACAAGACCTTCTTCAAGGAATTGAAAGAGCAGACCGACGCGTTTTCCAAAGGGGTCATCGATCGCGCCAGGCTGGCGCGGGTTGTTGCGTCCTATGACGTGAACGCGCTCATTCATGGGGTGTTCCTCGCCAAGTCCGAATTGGCTGGCGGCCGGCTCCGAATCGAGCGCGCGCTCTCGGCCTTCATCGAGGCAACGGGGGTTCGCGTCGCGGCCTCGGGCGGCGTGAAGAACGACCCGGTGAACCCGTCGGGCGAGGCGAAAGACGGGTTTGGCAACGTGCCGTTTCAACGCGACGAGTACACCGCCGACTCAATCATCGCGTACTTCAACCTCGATCTCGGCCAGCTGCGGGCCTACGCGCTCGGCGCAGCCGCTACTGAGTTGCTCGCGGCGCTCGCCCTGTTCAAAGTCCGCGCGTTTCTCGATGGCAGCCTTCGGCTGCGAACTGCCTGCGACCTCGACGTCGTCGAAGTTCAAGTGCGTCGCCCCGCCGGTTTCGAGCTGCCATCGAAGGCGGAGCTCGAGGCCGATCTGCCTGCGCTGATTGCGGCGGCTTCCAAGCTCTTCGCTGGAAAGAGCGGGGTCACGACCGTCACGTTTGCTGAGGAACAGTGACGACCGTCGCCCGCTTTGAGTTTGTGGCCGGCAAGTACCACGCGACGCCTTGGGGCCGGCACGTCAACGAGGGCGCCATCGAGTGGCCGCCGAGCCCCTGGCGGTTGCTCCGCGCCCTCGTCGCGACGGGCTTCAATCGCCTCGGCTGGACGGACGGCATTCCAGCCGAGGCGCGTTCTCTGCTCACCAGCCTCGCGAAACAGCCACCGCGCTACCACCTGCCCATCGCCAACGCATCACACACCCGCCACTACCTGCCGCTGTTCGATGGCAAGACGACCAAGGTGCTCGACACGTTTGCAGTCATCGCCGAGCCGATGTTCGTCGAGTGGCCCCTTTCGCTCGAGACCGGCGAGCGGGCGCTGCTGGGCTCGCTGCTCGAAGCAATGCCCTATCTCGGTCGGGCAGAGAGCTGGGTTCACGCGCAGCTGGTCGACGCCATTCCCGCGCTGGATGAAGCGAGGTGGTGCTCGGCCGGAAAGGCACCGCCATCGATGGGTTACGAGCGGGTCTACCTGCTCAGCCCGCTGCCAGCTGCGGGCTACGACGCTTGGCGCGGCGAACACGTCGTGACCTCGGCGCAGGTGGAGTTCGAACGAGAAGCGGCTCGGGCGCTGGAGAAGGGCAAGAAGTCCCCGCTCAAGTTGAGCGCGAAGCAGTTGGCTGCCGTCGAGGCGCGGTACCCGTCTGACTTGTGCGAGCTGCTACGGGTGGACACGGGTGACCTTCAATCCGAAGGCTGGAGCGTCCCGCCCGGCACCCGCTGGCTCACCTACTGGCGCGCAGCCGACGCTTTGGAAGCGCTGTATCGCCAGAAGGCCCGTGATGTGCGCCCGCCGGTCGATACGATCGCCTTCGCGGTGTCCTCCCGAACCGTGTCTGGCAAGACCCTGCCACCGCTTCGACAGGCGCTTCCACTTGCAGAGCGGCTGCATCGTGCACTGGCGAAGAAGGCGGCAGGCGCCTCGGCGGAAACCGTATTTCAGTTGGTTGGCAAGGATGCGCGCAACGAAAAGGCACTCGGGCATCGACACGCCTACGTTTTTCCGTTCGCAGCGGGTGCGGCAAAGCTCGGGTTTCATCGGCACGACGCTGCAGGCATCGATCACATCGTGATTCACGTGCGCGAGGGCATGACGGATGAGTCGCGCAGAACGATCGAGTCGGATCTCAGGTCGCTCTACGCGCGCGAGGCGATGTTGAAGTTGGTTCCCGTCTGGGCCGGAAAGGCAGAGGCGTTCGAGAAGTTGGCGCTGACGCGCGAGGCGCGGGTGTGGGTCAGCCACACGCCGTACGTGTGCCCGCGCTACCTCAAGCCGAAAGGGCGACACACGCTTTGGGGCCAAATCGATGAAGAGCTTCGCAGTCTTGGCTTCGATGGCGTTCAGACGGTCGAGTTCGAGACGAGGGACGCGTGGGCGCCTGCTGACACGGTGCTCGCGGCGATTCACGCGGCGAAGGTCTCGACGCGTTGGCGGTCGTTTACGAAGTCGAGGTCACATGGCCCTCAATCCCCTGGGCGCCAACCGGCGCTCGGGCTGCGGTTGACCTTTGAACGACCGGCGCGCGGGCCAATCGCAATCGGCTACGCCAGTCACTTCGGCCTTGGGGTCTTCGAGCCAGCCTGACCCGCCCTGTCACATGCATCCCGTAGCGTGCGAAGCATGGAACAAGGGTCTGACACCGAAGCGCGGCTGGTTCCGGCGCGAATGCTGAATGAGCTCGTCTACTGCCCCCGCCTTTTCTACTTCGAGTGGGTGCAGGGCGAGTTCACCGACAACCACTTCACGATCGAAGGGCAGGGGGTGCATCGACGGGTGGATCGCCCCGAGCCGGGCGGCTTGCCGGCCGAGCTTCCCGAACGTCCGTTCAAGGTGCGCTCGGTGACCTTGTCGTCGCAGGCGTTGGGCATCACCGGCAAGATTGATCTCGTCGAAGTCGAAGACGGCAAGGTGTGCCCAGTCGACTACAAGCGGGGCAAGCCTGCCCCGACGCCGGAACAGGCGTGGGAGCCCGAGCGCGTGCAGCTGTGTGCGTACGGGCTGCTGCTTCGCGAGCACGGCTTCTCGTGTGATGAAGGCGTGCTCTATTTCGCGAAGACGAAGACGCGGGTGACGGTGCCGTTCGACGAGGCGTTGATCGCGCGCACGCTCGGGGCGGTGCAGGCAGCAAAGGCGTTGGCCGCGCAAAGTCAGGTTCCGCCGCCGCTGCGCAACAGCCCGAAGTGCGGGTCGTGTTCGCTGAACGCGTTGTGCTTGCCGGACGAGGTGAACCTTCTCAACGGTGAGACAGCGCGCAGCCCGCGGCGCCTGGTCGCCGAGAACGACGACGCTCAGGCGTTCTACGTACAGGGGCAAGGCTTGAGGGTCGGCCTGGACGGAGAGCAGTTGGTGGTGCGCGACCCGGACCGCTTGAAGGTCGGCGAGGCGCGTCTCGAGCACACGTCGCACGTGGTGCTGATGGGAAACATCCAGATGTCGGCGCAGGCGCTGCACGCGGCGTTCGAGAAGGAAATCTCGGTGTGCTGGATGACGTACGGCGGCTGGTTTCATGGAATCAGTGAAGGGCTGGGGCACAAGAACGTCGACATCCGACGCGGGCAGTACCGATGGGCGGACGACCCAGCGCGGAGTCTGCGGCTCGCGCGGCGCTTCAGTCGATGCAAGGTCGCCAATGCGCGCACGATGCTGCGGCGAAACGGTGAGCCGACGCCACGGGTGCTCGATGCGTTGGCAGAGGCGGTCGAGCGTTGCGATGGGGCCGAGTCTCTGCCGCAGCTATTAGGAATCGAAGGGAACGCGGCGCGCGAGTACTTCGGGGCGTTCGGCGGCATGCTGAGGCCACCGCCACTCGATGACCGCCCCTGGAAGTTCGACTTCGCGTTGCGGAACCGGCGGCCTCCTGCGGATCCGGTGAACGCGTTGTTGTCGTTTGCGTACGCGATGCTGACGAAGGAGCTGACGCTCGCCGCGCGGCGGGTTGGGCTTGATCCGTATCTGGGTTTTCTGCATCAGCCGCGGCACGGGAAACCTGCGCTTGCGCTCGACCTGATGGAAGAGTTTCGGCCGCTGGTTGCGGACTCGGCGGTCTTGACTGCGATCAACACGGGCGCAGTGCGGCCGTCGGATTTCAAAGTGAGCGCGATGGGTGTCGCGCTGTCTCCCGACGGGCGGCGCAGCTTTCTGAAGGTACTCGAGCGCCGGCTCACGGAGGAAGTGACGCACCCGGTGTTCGGCTATCGCGTCTCGTACAGGCGGGTATTCGAAGTTCAGTGCCGGCTGCTCACGCGACATCTGGCGGGTGAGATCGATGAGTACCCCGAGTTCCGGACGAGGTAGACGACATGCAGCAGTGCTACCTGGTGACGTACGACATCAGCGACCCGAAGCGGTTGCGCGAGGTGTTTCGGGTGATGAAGGGCTACGGCGAGCACCTGCAGTATTCGGTGTTTCGGTGCGAGCTGAGCGAGATGTCGTTGGCGAGGCTGAAGGACAAGCTCAGCGCAGCGATCGACATGCATGAGGATCAGGTGCTGTTCATCGACCTCGGCCCAGTGGATGGACGTGCGCGTGGCGCGATCGAATCGATGGGCCGGAGGTGGATCCGCGGGCCCAGCGGGGCCGTGATCGTTTAGAGTGGGGCGGGCTCCGTTCTTTGAAAATTCGAATAGATCGAGCGGCAAGGTGGTGCCCGCTTCCTCCGAGCTGCTCGCTCCGCCAACTGTGCTCAGATTGAGGGAGTTTCTGGTTTGCACGCCGGCACGTTGTCGACGCCGAGGTCCCGGAGGTAGGCGCTCGAAACTGACGGTGGAAGTAATTGATTTTGTAACTGAATCTGGTGGAACCCGATCCGTTCTCGTTCGAGAACGGCCCCGTTGAAGCAGCTCCCCATCGATGCGGCGCCCCACGAGCGGCCCGTCGATCCGTTCTCGTTCGAGAACGGCCCCGTTGAAGCGGCATCGGCAAACTCGCAAACAGC
>JAYUXE010000701.1:0-9474 GCA_043753165.1 Archangiaceae bacterium
CGGCAAGGCATATTGTCGCGCCGTGTGGTACGCCCGCTCATGGCGAAAAAGATGACGAAGGAAGAAGCGTTGCTGCCCGCCTCACAGCTGATCGATCAACGCATCGCCGAGCTCGCCGGCTGGCGCGGCGAGATCCTCGCTCGCATGCGCGCCCTCATTCACGAGGCCGACCCTGACGTGGTCGAAGAGTGGAAGTGGGGAATCCCCGTCTGGTCCCACGACGGCATCCTCTGCACCGGCGAGACGTACGCGAAGGCGGTGAAGCTCACGTTCGCGAAGGGCGCCAGCGTCCCCGACCCGAAGAAGCTCTTCAACTCGAGCCTCGAGGGCAACCTGCGCCGGGCGATCGACATCCCCGAAGGCGCAAAGATCAATTCGACGGCCTTCAAGGCGCTGATCAAAGCGGCCATCGCGCGCAACAGCGAGTCCGCGAAAAAGAAGAAGAAGTAGCTCGGCCCACCCAGCGCGTCTGAAATTGCGCTTAAACCGGCGGCATGAAGACCCTGCTCACGCTGGTCGTCTCGGTCACCCTCGTCTCTGCCTGCGGCCCATCCACCTCCGGCGGAACAGGCGGTGGCGCCGCGACAGGAGGAGGTTCGGGCACCGGCGGCGGAACTGGCACGGGTGGTGGCGGATCAGCGACGGGCGGCGGATCAGCGACGGGCGGCGGCGGCGGCGCGACTGGCGGTGGCAGTGGAGGAGGCGCTGCGACGGGTGGCGGCACAGGCACGGGCGGGGGCATGGCGTCATCCGGCTGCTACCTCTCACCGATGTCGCTGAGCTTCGGCCGCCTCGTCCCGGGCACCACGACCGAGCTCGGACTGCAGGTCACCAACACCACGACGATGCCCTGCGTGCTCACGAACCTCGCCCTCGCCGCCGGGTCGGACCCCGCGTTCACGCTTCCTTCGTCCGCGCCCGTGACCGTCGGCCCGGGGACCAGCGCCGCGATCACCGTTCGGGCTGCACCGACGACCGCGGCCGCCACGCTCGCCGGCACGCTTCGCTTCGATCTGACGCCTGGCGGCCAGACCCAGGTGGCGGTCACGGCATCCGCCGGAAGCGCGTGCATCGTGATCAGCCCCAACGACTTCGCGTTCGGCACCGTGCCGAAGACCTGCAGCTCTCCGACGCGCACCTTCGTCGTGCAGAACGTCTGCGCAGCGCCCGCCACCGTCGTCGGGACCAGCCTCCTGGGCAGCCCCGATTTTCAGGCAGTGAACTTCGTGGGCGTCGCTCCGAACACCGTCATCGCGCCATCCTCTCAGGCCACCTTCAGCCTCGGGTACCGCCCAGCCGACGTCGGCCCCGACACTGGTTCGGTGGCCATCAAGATCTCCCAGTCGGCGGTGCAGACCGACTACGTCCTTCCGCTGTCAGGCCGCGCGGATCTCACCGGCGCGAACACCGACACGTTCGTGTTTGCGGCCACGCTGAAGGCTGACGTTCTGCTCGTGATCGACAACAGCGGCTCGATGGCCGACAAGCAGCAACAGCTGGGCGCCAACTTCCAGGCCTTCACGCAGTACGCGACCGCAGCGGCCGTCGATTACCAACTGGCCGTCACGACCACCGACTTCGGCGCGGGCCTCGGCAAGATTCTCGGCAACGCGCAGAACGAAAAAATTCTCACCGCCGCCACCCCCAACGTTCAAACGAAGTTCACGCAGAAGACCAACGTCGGCATCACCGGCAGCACGATGGAAGAGTCGCTGTCCGTTGCACTTTCCGCGCTCACATACCCGCTGATCACTTCCGACAACGCAGGGCTCATTCGGCCCGACGCTTCGCTCGCGATCGTCGCCGTCTCGGATGCAGACGATCAGTCGCCCCAGCCCGTCAGCTTCTACGTGAACCAGCTTCTCGGCATCAAAGGCCGGCGCCAGCCGTTCACCTTCAGCGCAATCGGGCCGTACCTCGCGGCGCCGCCGTCGGGCTGTTCGTATGACACCGCTGGGGCCGCGACGCGCAGCGCCACTGCCGTCGCCCTCGTCGGCGGAACAAAAGAAGAAATCTGCACCTCCGACTGGGCGCAGACGCTGCAGAACATCGGCAAGACCGCTTTCGGCTTTCGCCGCGCCTTCCGGCTGACGGCGGTTCCCGACCTCACCGCTGGGAAAATGATCACCGTGCGCGTCGACAACGTCGTCGTCCCACCCACGATGTCGAGCTCGACGTTGTGGGCCTACGACGCGACTCAGAACGCCGTCGTCTTCGATCCCCTCGCCGTCCCCGGGCCGGGCAAGACGCTGACCGTGACGTACGCCGCACCCTGTCTTCCCTGACGAAAACCCCATGTCGCGTGGGTCGTCGTACCCGCTGGCACGGCGTTGAATTAAGTATCGCCCACCCATGACCGACAAACAGAACCCGAGTGGCGCCAGCGAAAGTGAAAACCCTGTCATCCCTGCGCCGAAGCCGAAAACGGGCCGACCCGCGACCAACAAAGACTGGTGGCCGAACCAGCTCGATCTTTCCGTGCTGCACAACCACTCGCACCTCTCGAACCCGCTCGAGCAGGACTTCGCGTACGGCGAGAAGTTCGCGACGCTGGACGTCGAAGCCCTGAAGAAAGAGCTCATCACCGCGATGACGACGTCGCAGCCCTGGTGGCCCGCCGACTATGGCCACTACGGCCCGTTCTTCATCCGCATGACGTGGCACGCCGCGGGCACCTACCGAATCGCCGATGGCCGCGGCGGTGGCGGGGAAGGGCAGCAGCGGTTCGCTCCGCTGAACAGCTGGCCGGACAACGCGAACCTCGACAAGGCGCGCCGGCTGCTCTGGCCGATCAAGAAGAAGTACGGGCAGAAGATTTCGTGGGCAGACCTGCTCGTGCTCGCGGGCAACGTCGCGATCGACTCGATGGGGCTCAAGACGTTCGGCTTCGGCTTCGGCCGCCCGGACGTGTGGGAACCCGAAGACATCTTCTGGGGCCCGGAAGATGCCTGGCTCGGCGACGCGCGCTACAGCGGCGATCGCAAGCTCGCCGACAAGCTGGGCGCTGTGCAGATGGGGCTCATCTACGTGAACCCCGAAGGACCCAACGGCAAGCCCGACCCGAAGGCGTCCGCGCACGACATCCGCGAAACCTTCGCCCGCATGGCGATGAACGACGAAGAGACCGTCGCGCTGATCGTCGGGGGCCACACGTTCGGAAAGACGCACGGCGCTGCGTCGGCGAAGAACGTCGGCGTCGAGCCCGAAGGCGCGAAGCTCGAAGACCAGGGCCTCGGCTGGAAGAACGCGCACCAGACCGGCAAGGGCGTGGACACCATCACCAGCGGCCTCGAAGGCGCGTGGACCAGCAACCCGACGAAGTGGGACAACGGCTTCCTCGAGAACCTCTTCAAGTACGACTGGGAGCTCACCACCAGCCCCGCTGGAGCCAAGCAGTGGAAGCCCAAAGATCCTGCCGCCCAGGGCACCGTCCCCGACGCGCATGACAAGTCGAAGCGCCACGCGCCGATGATGCTGACCAGCGACCTCGCGCTGAAGGAAGATCCCATTTACGAGCCGATCGCCCGCCGGTTCTTCGAGCATCCTGATCAGCTCGCCGACGCGTTCTCTCGCGCGTGGTTCAAGCTGCTTCACCGCGATATGGGCCCGCGCACGCGCTACCTGGGTCCGTGGGTCCCCGCCGAACAGCTTTGGCAGGACCCCGTGCCCGCCGTCGATCATCCCCTCGTCGACGACGCCGACATCGCCTCGCTGAAGCGCGCGATTCTCGACTCGGGCGTTTCACCCGCGCAGCTCATCTCGACGGCGTGGAACGCGGCAGCCAGCTTCCGCGGCACCGACAAGCGCGGCGGAGCGAACGGCGGCCGCATCCGCCTCGCTCCGCAGAAAGACTGGGCGTCAAACGAACCGGCTGAGCTCCAGAAGGTCCTGGGCGCGCTCGGGCAGGTGCAGAAGACGTTCAACGGCGGCGCGAAGAAGATCTCGATGGCAGACCTGATCGTCCTCGGCGGTTGCGCGGCGGTCGAAGAGGCCGTCAAGAAGGCCGGCGTTGCGACGAAGGTGCCGTTTTCTCCAGGCCGCACCGACGCCACGCAGGAACAGACCGACGTCACCACCTTCGACGTGCTCGAGCCGGCGGCAGATGGGTTCCGCAGCTACCTGCAGAAGGGTGACCCGCTGTCTCCCGAGACGCGCCTGCTCGACCGGGCCAACATGCTGCGGCTCACCGCGCCCGAGATGACGGTGCTCGTCGGAGGCCTTCGTGTGCTGGGTGCCAACTTCAGCAACACGAAGCTCGGCGTGCTCACCGACAAGCCGGGCCAGCTGACCAACGACTTCTTCGTCAACCTGCTCGACATCGCGACCGCGTGGCGGCCGTCGGCGTCGGACAAGAACGTGTACGAGGGAATCGATCGTGCCAACGGTCAGGCGCGGTGGACGGCGACGGCCGCCGACCTCGTCTTCGGGGCCCATTCGCAGCTGCGTGCCCTCGCCGAGGTCTACGCGAGCGACGACGGGAAGGAGAAGCTGGTGCGCGACTTCGTGCGTGCATGGAACAAGGTGATGAACCTCGACCGCTTCGACCTGCTCAAAGCCCGCGGGTAGTCAGCGCCGCAGCAGATGCGCCATTGCCAGCTGAATCGCCTCGCGCCGCGTGCGCCCCAGCGATTCAGCGGCAATGAAGTGGCGGCCGATGGCGACGCAGAAGGTCAGCGTGCTTCGCGCTTCGACCTCGTCCGGGTCGTCGATGAAGCTGCCGAACATCTTCCGCAGGAAATCCATTCGGATGTTGTCGATGCGCCGCAGCCGTTTGGCGACGGCTTTGTCGCGGCGCGCCCAGTCGCGCACGGCGAAGTCGATGCGGTTGAGGTTTTCATCCGTCGTCAGCTGCCCGACGCGGCGCACTTTCTCGATGGCGTCTCCGCCTTCAACCTCGACCTGCGCGAGCACCGCCAGCGTGCTGCGGCGTTCCCACGCGTCGAGCATCTCGTCGAGCAGCGCGGGACGATTCTCGAAATAGCCGTAGAAGCCGCCCTTCGTCACCCACAGCGCCGCGGCGAGGCGCAGCAAGGCTTCTGGGCAACGGTGGTGCTCGGCAAAGAGCCAGGGGGGGCCGACCATCGCTGGCCTGCTCGACAAGGCTGCGTTCTGGGCTGGGCCGGGCAGCTTTTCGGTGCCGCTCTTTCTGCTGGGCGCGCTGTGCTGGCAGCTCGTGGGGCGTGGCATCGTGGTGCCAGCGTTCGTCGGCTGGGGAATCGCCGCGTGGTGCTTCGTCGGTGGCGTCCTGCTGGTGCCGTCGCCGTTCTTCGTCGGCACCATCGCCGGCGCGCTGATCATCCTCGCCGCGCGTCAGCCCGTCACACGTGCTGATCGATGAGGATGGGGTTGCCATCGGGGTCGATCAGGAAAATGTGTTCCGGCCCCTTCGTCGATTCGTCCGCCGTCTTCGTCAGCTCGACGCCCGCGCCCTTCAGTTCTCGCTGCAACTCGCGCACGTCGGTGAACGCGTTCAGCGTCTTTCCGTTCGAGTCCCAGCCCGGGTTGAAGGTCAGCGTGTTGTCCTCGAACATGCCCTTGAAGAACCCAGTCTTCGTGGTGCCGTTCTGCATCACGAGCCACGTCTTGCCGTCGCCGTTGCCCGGCTTGAAGCCGAGCTTCGAATAGAAGGCGCGCGAGGCGGAGCGGTTCGAACGGACGTCCGCGGCGCTGGTATGGTGTCGCAAGGCCGGCCGTTCAAGTTGCCCTGAGGTCGTCATGTCTCCCCGTTCAGCTCTTCTCGCCATGCTGGCCTGCGCAACGTTGTGGGCCTGCGGCGGTCCGTTGCCAAAGCCGCTCGGCGAGGAGAACTGCGCGAACAAGGCCGACGACAACGGCGACGGAAAAACCGATTGCTCGGATCCGCTGTGCTTCAACGCGCCGGTCTGCGGGTTCCGAACGGAAGACTGCAACAACGCGGTGGACGACAACGAAGACGGCAAAGTCGATTGCGCCGATGCGTTGTGCCTCGGCCAGGCCTGCGGGGCCGGGTGCGTCTGCGCGACCCGTGGAAAGTTCGAGACCGACTGCGCCGACGCCGCTGACAACGATGGCGATGCGCTCAAGGACTGCACGGACTCCGATTGCGCAACGTCCCCCTTCTGCCGCGATGCCGGTGCGGGTGGCGGCTCGGGCGCGGGTGGCGGCTCGGGTGGCGGATCCGGAACGGGTGGCGGATCCGGCGGTGGCGCAGGGGTGGGTGGCGGCGCAGGCGCGGGCGGCGGATCCGGCGGTGGCGCAGGTGCTGGTGGCGGCGCAGGTGCGGGTGGTGGATCCGGCGGCGGAGCAGGAGTCGGCGGCGGCTCAGGTGCGGGTGGCGGTTCCGGCGGTGGATCAGGTGGCGGTGCGGGTGGCGGAGTTGGCGGTGGCGCGGGAGGCGGTGGCGGTGCCGCGAACAACGGCCTGCAGGGGCTCTATTTCAACGGCGCGTCCGTGTACGTGACGGCCTCGGTCTTTCGCATCGATCCGACAATCGACTTCAACTGGGTGAACGGCTCACCCGTCGCGGGCATCAACACCAACGATTTCTCGGTGAGCTGGACGGGCAAGGTCGACCCCCAGTACTCCGAGACGTACACCTTCTACGCGTACGTCGACGACGGCGTGCGGATCTGGGTCGGTGGCAAGTTGATCATCGACGCCTGGGTCGACGGCGGCGCGCGCGAAGTCAGCGGCACGGCGGTGCTGACCGCGGGAACGAAAACCGAAATCCGCATCGAGTACTACGACAAGTCCAACGAAGCCGTGATGCGCCTGTCGTGGTCGAGTGCGAGTCAGCCGAAACAAGTCATTCCCAACGCGCGCCTCTTCCAGCCCACCGTGACCAACGCGGGCCTCTGGGGCGACTACTTCGATAACTACTTCGCTCCGCCGTTGTACTTCGGCCATCGCGTCGACGGGCCCGTCGACTTCGTCTGGACCAACGGCCCCAACATCGCCGGCTTCCCCTACAGCACCGAATACGGCACCCGGTGGACTGGCTATGTCGTCCCGCCTGTCACCGGCACCTACTCCTTTCACACAGTCTCGGACGACGGCGTGCGCCTCTACGTCGGCGGCCTGAAGCTCATCGACAACTGGACGAGCCACGCGGCCATTGAAGACACCGGGGCCGTCATTCTCAACGCCGGCAGTCGCTACCTCGTCCGCGTCGACTATTTCCAGGGCACCAGCGCAGCGCAGATCAAACTCATGTGGACGGTGCCCGCCGGCGCGAAGACGACGATTCCAGCGTCAGAGCTTTACCGCTGAGCCTGCTCGGGCGCAGTGGCGCCGTACGAACCGAAAATTGCCTGGCTCTGCAGGCGTTCGAGCGTCTTTCGGTACAAAGACAGAGCGGCGTCATCGAAGACGCAAGCCACGATCCGATCGAAGTCCTGCTCGTGTCCCCGCATGACCCGAAGCGCGATCTCGGCGGCGCGCGGCGCCGGAAATCGGTACGCGCCCGTGGAGATGGCAGGGAAAGCAATCGTGCGCACTCCGTGCTCGCTGGCCAGCGCGAAGGCGCGTTCGTAAACACGGCGGAGCAGATCATCTTCGCCGTGCGTTCCACCGTCCCAGACTGGCCCGACCGCGTGAATGACGACCCGAGCGGCCAGGCCGAAGCCAGAGGTCGCAACCGCTTCCCCGATCGCACAGCGGCCCATCGCCCGGCACGCGGTCGCCAGGTCGGGACCCGCGGCACGATGAATTGCGCCATCGACGCCGCCGCCTCCACTCAACGCAGAATTGGCGGCGTTCACGATCGCGTCCACCTTGAGAGACGTGATGTCGGCTTTGACGAGGTCGATCACGGGCGGGCGTGATTAGTTGTTCCCCGCCATGCGCGTCGACCTCATTCATCCCCGCCCGATCGAAGACGTCACTCCGCGGCCAAAGCAAGGCGCCCGGCGTGTAACCGTGGTGCTGCCGTGGGACCTCGACCCCACGCTCGCCGCTTTTCCGAAGACGCCGGCCGAAGGTCAGCTGCTCGTGCTCGAGACACGCGCCAAGCCGGCGGCCCTGCCGTTTCATCGTCAGAAGCTCACGATGCTCGTCAGCGCAGTGCGCCACTTCGTCGCCGAACGCCGCGCGGCAGGCTTTCACGTCGAGCACCGCGTCGCCGACGACTACGCGTCAGGCATCCGCACCTTCTCGTCCTGGGCAAAGCCCGCAGAGCTGCATCTCACCCAGCCGCGCGAACGGGCAATCGACCTGCGGTTGCGACAGCTGCCGATCACTTTTCACCAAGACGGTGGTCCAGGCGGTCACTTTCTGATCACCCGCGCCGAGTTCGCCGATTGGGCAAAGACCCAGAAGGGCCAACTGCGAATGGATCGGTTCTATCCACTGATGCGCCAACGCCTCGGGCTGCTGGTCGACGCGCGCGGGCAACCGACCGGCGGCAAGTGGAGCTTCGATTCCGAGAATCGCCAGCACGCGCGCGGTGTCGCAGTTCCACCCATCGCCTGGTTCAAGCCCGACGCGTTGACCCGCGACGTGATGCGTTGGGTCGACACCATCGGCCGTTGGGGCTCCAACGAAGGGTTCGGCTGGCCCGTCACCCGCGATCAGGCGCTGCATTGGTTGAACGCCTTCGTCGAAGGCCGGCTCAAAGAATTTGGCCCCTACGAAGACGCGATTCGAAGCGACGCCCGGTTCCTCTTTCACTCACTGCTGTCGGCGCCACTCAACCTCGGGTTGCTGCGGCCAGAAGAAGTCGCGCGCGCGATCGCCAGAGCCCACGACGACGGCAAGGTCTCGCTTGCGTCCGCGGAAGGTTTCATTCGCCAGGTCATCGGCTGGCGCGAGTTCATGCGTGGCGTCTATTGGCAGCTGCCCGATCTGCGCTCGGCCAATCAGCTGGGCGGCACGCTTCCGTTGCCCGACTTTTTCTGGGAACCCGAACGCACCGCCCTGCAGTGCGTGAAGGAAGCGGTGCAGAGCGTTCGTGACACTGGCTACGCGCACCACATTCAGCGGCTGATGGTGCTCGCGAACTACGCGACGCTCGCCGGCATCAAGCCCATCGAGGTGAGCCACTGGTTCTGGGCCGCCTTCGTCGACGCGTACGAATGGGTCGAGCTGCCGAACGTCGTTGGCATGGGCATGCACGGGACTTCTGCCTTCACCACCAAGCCGTACGTCGCGAGCGCGGCGTACATCAAACGGCAGACAGGAGTTCCCGCCAAAGGCCGTGGCGCGGCGTCCATGCGTTCGCAGGCGCCGTGCTCTCGCTGCCGGTACGACCCGGATCAACGCGTCGGCCCCGACGCCTGCCCGTTCAACGCGATGTACTGGGACTTCCTCAACACCCACCGCGAGCGCCTGTCGTCGAACTTTCGGATGAAGCAATTGCTGGCCACCCTCGATCGCTTCGGCCCCGAACAGGTGCAGGCCATCGTGCAGACCGCCGCTGCGCACCGCGACGGCCTCACCCCGTTGAATCCCCCGTGGGACTTCGACGACGACGCCGGGTGACGTTCACTTCATCGCCCG
>JAYUXE010000702.1:0-4173 GCA_043753165.1 Archangiaceae bacterium
ACCTGAGGAATCTTCATCACCACGTTGAACATGATCGAGGCGTGCGACCACGTGAAGCCTTCGTACGCGTCGCGAAGATCCGCGTGCGCGTCGAGGTGCAGCACCCCCATGCCCTGGTACTTTTCCGCGTGCGCCTTGATGCAGCCGAACGGCGTCGAGTGATCTCCGCCGACGAGGCCCACGCGCTTGCCCTGGTCCAGCAGCCGCTTCGTCGTCTCGTAGACCCAGTCGTTCATCTTGCCGCACCGCGCATTCACTTCGCGCAGCGCGTCGGCATGGTCGCCCTGGCCACCGTCGGCGATGATCGGCGCCGCCATGCGCTTCGCCTCGTTGTTCCACAGGCGCACGTCGTCGGACTCGTCGAGCATCGCGATGCCCGCTTCGTAGGGCCGGCCCGTGTCGAGGTCGAACAGGTCGACCTGGCGGCTGGCCTTGAGCAGGGCGGCAGGACCATCGGCCGTCCCACCGCCGTAGCTGGTGGTGGCCTCGAACGGCACGGGGATGAGGACGACTTTCGCGTCGGCAGGGGTGTTCGGCAATCCAAAGACGCCAGAGTCCTGCGGCGCCGCGTTGTCGGGATCGAAGGTGGCCATGGCCGCTTTCTACAGCGTCACCACGGTTTTCCCGAACGTCTCGTTTGCGCCCAGCAACTTCAGCGCGTGCGTGAGCTCGGCCAGCTTCACCACCGAGCCCACCACCGGAATCAGCCGGCCCGCCGCGAAGAAGGGCAGCACCTGCGAGGCGAAGGCTTCGGCGACCGCAATCTTCTCGTCGCGCGTGCGCGAGCGCAGCGTGGTGCCCTGAATCCGCAGCCGCTTCGTCAAGATCGCCGACAGCGACACTTCGGCGCTGATGCCCGCGGTCAGCCCGACCAGCATCACCACCCCCCGGGGCTTCATCGCGGCGATCGTCTCGGGGAAATACGCACCGCCGACGAGCTCGAGCGCGACGTCTGCCTGCACGAGGCTTGCGAACTTCGGAGCGTCCTTCAGCAACAACGGGACATCGAGCCCAAGCGGCTTGACCCGATCGAGCTTCGACTGCGTTCTCGCCGTGCCCACCGTGCGCGCGCCCACCGCCTTGGCCCACTGCACCGCGGCCGAGCCCACGCCGCTGCCCACGGCGTGAATCAGCACCGTCTGCCCCGCCACCATTCCGCCCTGCAACGTCAACGCATCGAACGCGGTGATGAACGCTTCGGGAATCGCTGCCGCCTGCTCGAAGCCCAGCTGCCCCGGAATTCGCAGCGCCTCGCGTTCGTGCGTCACCAGCTGCTCGGCCCACGCGCCTCCGCCGACGAGCCCCATCACGCGCTCGCCCACCTGCCAAAGCGTCACGCCCGGCCCGATCGCGTCGACGATGCCGGCGTATTCCAGGCCCGGGATGTCGGCCGGCACGCCTGCGGGCGCAGGGTACATGCCCATCGTCTGCAGCAGGTCGGCCCGGTTCAGCGCGGTCGCGCGCACCTGCACACGAATCTCGTTCGGCCCCGGAACCGGCGCTGCGACCTGCACGATCTCGAGCCCGTCGGGCCCGGATTCCTCTTTGAGCCGCGCGGCCTTCACTGCAGCCCTTCGAAGGTGGCCACGCTGTCGTTGTTCAGCCCCGCGCCATTCGCCTCATCGGTGTCGAGGTGCATGTCGAGTGCGAACTGGTCATTCACCCGCACCAACACGTCGCCGAAGATCGTCTCGCGCTCGCCTTCGACCCTCACCCGAATCACCGACTTGTCCGCCACGCCCATGCGCTGCGCATCCGTCGGGTGCATGTGCACGTGCCGCATCGCGAGAATCACGCCGTGGTCGAGCGCCACCGTGCCCTTCGGCCCGCGCAACGTGAGCCCCGGTGTGCCGTCGAGCTTTCCGGATTCACGCAGGGGCGGGTTGACCCCCAGGGCGATCGCGTCGGTGCGCGCCAGCTCGACCTGCGTCTCTTTGCGAAGCGGGTTGATGATCGCGACGCGTTCGAGCTCGCCCTTGGTGCCGATGAGGTCCACCGTCTCGCGGCAGACGTACTGGCCCGGCTGCGACACCGCGCGCCGTTCGGTCAGCTCGTACCCTTCGCCGAACAACGCGTCGCAGTGCGCCCGCGAGAGGTGCACGTGGCGAACGCTGACGCCGACGGGAATCGCGTGGCCCGAGACGCGGACGCGCGCCGCAGTGGGGCCGGCCGTCACGCGCGCGACTTCGCGGGCGATCATCTTTTCTTCGTCGGTCGTGACCACCAGCACCCGGGTTGGAGCGCGCGCCGTCGCGATGTCGACCACGCCGCCCGAGCCGCGCGCGTCGCAGTGGGTGTTCTTCTCTGCATCCACCACGACCCCCATGTAGACCAGCGCGTCGCACACGGCCGAACGCACCCTCACCGCGTTCTCGCCGATGCCGCCGGTGAAGACGATGGCGTCAGCGCCACCGAGCACCGCCGCATACGCGCCGATGTATTTCTTCAGGCGGTGCACGAACATCTCGATCGCCAGCCGCGCGCGCGCGTTGCCGCCTTCCGCTGCTTTCTCGAGGTCGCGAAAGTCGGCCGAGACGCCGGAAACTCCCAGCAGCCCTGACTTGCGGTTCAGGATGTCGTCGACGACATCGGGCCCCATGCCCTGACGGCCGAGCACGATCGCCAGCGCGGGATCCACGTCGCCCGAGCGCGTGCCCATGATCAACCCTTCCAGCGGCGTCATGCCCATCGAGGTGTCGACGGATTTGCCGGCGTCGATGGCGCAAACGGACGCTCCACCGCCCAGGTGGCAGGTGATGAGCTTCAGGCGCGAAAGATCCGTCTTTAGAAACTCGGCCGCGCTGTGGGCCATGTACTGGTGGCTCGGCCCGTGGAAGCCGTACCGCCGCACGCCGCGTTCCAGGTACAGCTCGTACGGCACCGCGTACACGTACGAATGCGCAGGCAGCTCGCCATGAAAGGCCGTGTCGAACACCGCGACGTGCGCCGCGTTGGGCAGCACGGCCTGCGCCGCTTCGATGCCCGCCAGGTTCGCCGGGTTGTGAATCGGAGCGAACTGCGCGCACGCGGAAATGACCGCCTTCACCTCGGGCGTGATCACGCACGGCAGCACCAGCTTCTCACCCCCGTGCACGACGCGATGTCCGACCGCGCGAAGCTCGGCGAAGTCCTTGATCGGGCCCCCCGCTGCGGTCAGCTGCTTCAGGACCACGTCGAGCCCTTCGCGATGGTTCGGAGCGGCGATTTCGGTCTGCGATTTCGTCGGCCCCACCTGCCACTTGTGCAGCGACTTCGGCGAGCCCACGCGTTCGACGACGCCGCCGGCGAGGATTTCTTCGGTGTCCATCTCGTACAGCTGGTACTTGATCGACGTGCTGCCGGTGTTGACGACGAGAATCTTCATGGGCGCGCATCCTGCCAGTTAAGGTTCAGCACCCATGGGATTTTCCGAACGCAGAAGCGCGCTGATGAAGACGTTGGATCGCCCGCTGCTGCTCTTCTCGGGCGGGCCCATTTCCCGCAACTACCCGGCGAACCCGTACCCCTTCCGCGCCGACAGCACGTTTCTGTATTTCTTCGATGCGCCCGAGCCCAACAGCGCGGCGCTGCTCGACCCGGCCGAGAACCAGGTCACGCTGTTCCTGCCCGAACGCACGATGGACGATGCGCTGTGGCACGGCGAGCTGCCGTCGTTCGAGGCCGAGCAGAAACGCCACGGCGTCACCGCGGTGGCAAAGATGGAAGAGCTCGAGAAGCACCTCGAAGGCCGATCGGTGGACTCCATCGCGATCGCCGACCACCGCACCAACGAACGCAGCCGCGCGGTGACGAACACGCCGCTGGCCTTCGATGATCCGAACCAGGTGGCGACGCGGCCCGCGGTGCTCGATGCGATCGCGGCGCTGCGGCTTCACAAGCGGCCCGAAGAGCTCGCGCAGATGCGAAAGACCGCGGTGATCACGAAGGAAGCGCACGAAGCCGCGATGCGCGCGTCGAAGCCCGGGGTGAAGGAAGAGCTGCTGGCCGGCATCGTCGAAGGCACCTTCGCGCGGCACGGCTGCGTCCCCGCGTACGGCACGATCTTGTCGGTGCGCGGCGAGGTGCTTCACAACCACGGCCACGCGAACACGCTGCAGGCAGGCGACATCGTGCTGCTCGATGCCGGCGCCGAAAATGCGTCGGGTTACTGTTCAGACGTGACGCGCTGCTGGC
>JAYUXE010000703.1:0-4170 GCA_043753165.1 Archangiaceae bacterium
AGGGGCTTCGCGGCCTCGGGGATCTTCATCGCGGGCGACGTCGGGGGCAGGCTCGCATCGCCGAGCGCGGGCGTCTTGTCGGTGGTCGGAATCACGTCATCGCCCAGCGCCATCGCGCTGACGCGGCGGCGGGGCAGCAGCGCCTCGGCCTCGACCCCGGTGACGACGGCTCCTTCGCAGAGGATGGCGAGCCGTTCGACCAGGTTGCGAAGCTCGCGCACGTTGCCCGGGTAGTCGTAGGCCTCGAGCCGCGCCAGCGCTTCACCCGAAAGCTTCAGGCCGCGCCGCCCATTCTGTTTGCACGCATCCTGAAGGAACGTGTCGATCAGCAGCTTCAGGTCTTCCCGGCGCTCGCGCAGCGGCGGGCTGTGCAGCAGCACCACGTTCAAGCGGAAGTAGAGGTCTTCGCGAAAACGGCCCGCGGTGATCTCGCGCTCGAGGTCCCGGTTGGTCGCGGCCAGCACGCGCACGTCGACCTTGATCGTCTCTGCTCCGCCCACGCGCTCGAGCTCGCCTTCCTGCAGCACCCGCAACAACTTCGCCTGCATCGCCGCAGGCATGTCGCCGACTTCGTCGAGAAACAGCGTGCCGCCGTTTGCGAGCTCGAACTTTCCGCGGCGTGCAGTGATGGCGCCGGTGAAGGCGCCTTTCTCGTGGCCGAAGAGCTCGCTCTCAATCAGCTCGTGCGGCACGGCCGCGCAGTTGAGCTTCACGAACGGCCCCGACTTGCGGCGGCTGTGCTGGTGAATCGCGCGCGCGATGAGCTCTTTGCCCGACCCGTTCTCGCCCGTGATGAGCACGCGGCCTTCCGATGGAGCGGCCCGCTGAATCAGCCCGTACACCCGCTGCATCGCCGGCGAGCTGCCGACCATCTCGAAGCGGCCGACTTCCTGTTTCAAGCTGGTGAGCTCTTCGACCAGCGCCGACACGGTGAGCGCGTTGCGGAGCGCGAGCAGCAGGCGGTCGCGGGAAATCGGCTTCTCGAGAAAGTCGCGCGCGCCCAGTTGCGTCGCCTTCACTGCCGTATCGATCGTGCCGTGGCCGCTCATCATGATGACCGGCAGGTCGGGCCGCAGCTTCTGGATTTTCGCGAGCGCGGCCAACCCGTCCATGTCGGGCATCTTCACGTCCATCAGCACCGCATCCACCGGGCGCGCCGCGACGACGTCGAGCGCGAGCTGACCGCCGGCCGCGAGCTCGGTCTTGTACCCTTCGAGCTGCAGCGCCTGGTTCAGCGTCAACAGGATGTTCTTTTCGTCATCGACGATGAGCACAGTGGCGTTGGGCATGGGACGAAGACCTCGAGGTGCGGGGTGCGGTCATTCTGCCGCGGTTGCCGCGGGCGCATCAGCCAAACTGCAACGTTCTTGCCCGCTTCGAAGCAGTCTTGTGTTACCAGCCGGGCCATGGCTTCTCGACTGATGAAGTACGCGTTCGCGGCCGCGGCCCTGGGGGCCCTCTCTGGCTGCCCTCCGACGTACCCGAAGTGCGACAGCGACGCGAACTGCAGCGAGAAGGGCGAAGTCTGCGTTCAGGGCCAGTGCCAGGAATGCGCCACCGACGCGAACTGCAAGCCCGGGTTCGTCTGTGACGCCAACAAGTGCGTGCCGAAGCCCGAGTGCTCTGACACCAACCCGTGCAAGGCGGGCGCGAAGTGCAAGCAGGGCAAGTGCGCTGTCGACAGCTCGAAAGACGGCACCTGCACCACCAACGAAGACTGCCCCTCGGGTGAAGAATGCAAGGCGGGCCGGTGCGCGAGCAAGACGGGCGGCGCGGGCGCGTGCACGGTCGAGCCGATTCGCTTCGAGTTCAACGAGAGCAAGCTGGATCCGGCCGGCCAGTCGGCCCTCGCGGCGCTTGCCGACTGCATCAAGAAGAACAACTGGAAGCTTCGGGTCGAAGGCCACGCCGACGAGCGCGGCACCGAGGAATTCAACCTTCAGCTTTCCAACCGGCGTGCGGCGTCGGTGAAGCGGTACCTCACCGACCTCGGCGTCAGTGACGGCGCGCTCGAGACGGTCGGTTACGGCGAGAACAAGCCCGCGGTGAATGGCTCCAATGAATCGGCGTGGGCAGCGAACCGCCGCGTCGAACTGGTCAAGCGCTGAAGCTCAAAGAAGCACTCGCGAAGCCGACGCTCGATCTCGAGCAGCTTTCTTCGCGGCTCGATTCGGTCGACCAGGGCGAACGGCTCGCCGAAATCTGGAGCCTCAACGCCGTCGAGCAGGCGCGCCTGTTCGAGGCGGTGAAGGGGCATCACCCGATCACCGTCGACGATCTCGTGCCGGCTGGAACCGCGGCGCTGCAGGGCGTGACGCACGAAGGGAAGAACTCGCTGCCGATGTTCAACCACTTCGCGAAGGTCTTCTACCGGCCCGAAGCAAGCGCCGCCGAGCTCAACGGCTTCAACCGCAACGACGCCGTCGTCGGCACCGCCGTGGGCCCCGGGTACTTCGTCGCGTATGCGCACGGGCCGGGTGAAGTGCTGCTCGACTACACGCGGCTGCCGACGAAGAAGCCGGACGGCTGGCCTGCGATCGCGCCCAACGATTCGCGCCTCTCGCGCTTCGTCTACAACAACACGAAGGATCTGCTGCGCGGCGTCTCGAAGCACGTGATCATCGGGCACGCGAGCCGCAACGGCGTCGACCTGCCGAACTGGTTCGTGCTCTGCCGCGTCGGTTCGTGATTTCTAGAATTTCCGGGTAGCTTTCCGGAAATGCCGACTTCTCCAAAGAGCGCCGTTCGCAAGCACCGCGGCCAGCAGAAGGCCAAAGGACTCGTTCGCGTCGAAGTGCAGGCGCCTGCGGGCGACGCAGGGCTCATTCGCGAGGTCGCGTCCGAGCTGCGCAGCGGCTCCCGAAGGGCATCGGCGCTGCGAGGCCTCTTGCGGCGCTCGCTGCGTCCAGAGAAGTCGCTGCGTGAGTCATTGGCTGCCGACATTCCTGACGCCGTGATGGACGAGGTGCTGTCGGTTCGTTCGAAAGAACGCGGCCGGAAGATCACGTTGTGAAATTCCTGGTCGACACCAACGTTCTTTCGGAGCTTCGAAAAGGCGGTCGCTGCAACCCGGCAGTCGCACGTTGGGCCGATGCGGCCGACCCTCAGGACATCGCCATCAGCGCGCTCGTGGTTGGCGAAATTCGCCAGGGCATCGAAAGGATCCGAGCCAGAGATCGCGCCCAGGCGGTTGCGCTCGATCGCTGGCTCGAGAACGTTCGAGCGACCTTCGACAGCCGGATCCTCGCGGTGGATGAACAGGTCGCCGAGCTCTGGGGTCGCATGAATGTTTCCAACCCGCTGCCGCTGACTGACGGACTGATGGCCGCGACTGCGCGCGTGCATGGACTGACGCTGGTCACCCGGAACACCCGCGACTTCGTCGCTGCGGGCCTCACCGTGCTGAATCCTTTTACAGCAGCGCCTTGAACCCTTCCTCGTCGACGACCTTCACGCCGAGCTCGGTCGCCTTCTTCAGCTTCGACCCGGCTTCCGCGCCCGCGACGACCAGGTCCGTCTTCTTCGACACGCTGCCTGCGACCTTGCCGCCGCGCCGTTCGATCTCTTCTTTGGCCAGCTCGCGCGTCATCGTGACCAGCGTGCCGGTGAGCACCACCGTCTTCCCCGCGAACGCCCCGCCTTCAACCTTTGGCGGCGGCTCGGCGACGATCGGCACCGCCAGCAGCCCCTGAACCACCTCGCGGTTCTGCGCCTGATGGAAGAACGCAAAAATCTCGTGCGCCATCTCGGGCCCGATGTCCTTCACCGACTGCAGCGCTTCTTCCTCTGCGTCCATCAGCGCGGGCACTTCGCGGAAATGGTCCGCCAGCGCCTTCGCGGTCGCCTCGCCCACCTGCGGAATGCCGAGCCCGTAGATGAACCGCCGCAGGCTCGTCTTCTGGCTCGCCTCGAGCGCTTCGATGAGCTTCACCGCGCTCTTCTCGCCCATGCGGTCGAGCGTCATCAGCTTCTCGACGGTCAACGAATAGAGGTCGACCAGCGTCAACGCGAGCTTCGAGTCGATCAGCTGCTGCGCGAGCTTGTCGCCCAGCCCTTCGATGTCGAGCGCCGATCGCGTCGCCCAGTGCCGCAGCCGCCCCATCACCTGGGCCGGGCACGTCATCCCGGTGCAGACGAGGGCCGAGACTCCTTCTTCCCGCAGCGTGTCGG
>JAYUXE010000704.1:0-4170 GCA_043753165.1 Archangiaceae bacterium
GCAGCACCCGAAGGTGAAGACAGCGTTCCTGGGGCAGGGCGAATTCACTGAACGGTGATTTCGTAGGTCTGCCGGGTGCCGTTGACGAGCCAGACGTCAGCGACGGCGAGGTACAGCTCTTCCGGGCGCGGTGCTATCCATCGGCGTCCTTGTCCGAGCCCTCGCGCCATCGGCCGCTGCAGATTTCCGCGTTGGTTGCGCTCGTACCCGCGGTCGTGGCGCTGGTGCAGCTGGGCCGCCTTCACCCCGACGAAGTCTTTCAGTCGCTCGAGCCCGCGAACTTCAAGGCGTTCGGCTACGGCATCGTCGCGTGGGAATGGCAGGTCGGCCTGCGCAACTGGGCGGTGCCGGGGCTCTTCTCTTTCATCCTTCGGTTCGCCGCGGCGCTGGGCATCGATGATCCACTCGCCCGCCGCGCGATGATCGCCGTGCCGCAGTACGGGCTCCACGTCGCGATGCTGCTCGCCGTCCATCGGCTCACCGCGCGGCGCAACGTGCCGATGGCGTGGATGTCGGTGGTGCTCGTCGGGCTCTACGGGCTCGTCATTCACTTTGCCGGCCGCACGATGGGTGAGTCGTTCAGCGCGGCGTTCATGGTGATCGGGCTCGAACGGCTCGACGCGGCGCGCGAGCAGCCGTGGTTCGTGGCCGCAGCGGGTGGAGCGATGTTGGGGCTCGCGGTGGTCACGCGTTACGGCTCGGCGGTCGTCGTCGTCGCGGCGCTCGCCTGGCTCGTGGCAACGCGCGCCTGGAAGCCGCTCGCCTTCACGGTCGCCGGTGGCCTCGTCGTCGCGCTGGCGCTGGGCGGGTTGGACTGGGCGACCTGGGGCGAACCGTTTCATTCGCTTCGGAAGTACGTCGACTTCAACCTCGTCTCGGGTCAGGCGGCCGCGCAGTTCGGCGCCGAGCCCGCCTGGTATTACGCGCCGCTGCTCGGCTGGCTGGTGCTGTGGGCGTGGCCGGGCCTCGTGCTCGGCGTCGTGAGACGAAACGAGGGCGCGTCGATCTTCGCGTTCTGCGGGCTCGTCTACCTGGTCGCGATCACGCTCACGCCGCACAAGGAAGCGCGCTTCTTGTACCCGGGGCTGGTGCTGCTGTTGGTCGCGGCGACGCCGCCATGGCTCGCGCTGCTCGGGCGGTTCACGCCCGAACGCGCACGCTTCCTCGCCGGCGCGTCGGTGATCGCGGCGGTATCGGTGGTGTTCTTTCCTTCGCCCTTCCGGCCCGAGCGCCCCGAACAGTTCCGGCTGGTGGTGAAGGCAGCGCGAGAAGCGACCGGCCTCGTGATCGTGAACGAAGGCGTGTGGGGCGCGCCGGGGTTTTTCTACCTCGGGAAAAACATCCCCTGGTTTCCGTGCGACTTCCCGGAAGACCCGCGGTTCCAGGAGGCGATGGCGACGCCGCAGTTCAACCGCGCCGTCACCTGGGACGATCGGGCACTGGCGAACCTCGAGGCGGCCGGCTTCAAGCTGCTCGAGACGCAGGGGCCGGCGAAGCTGCTCGGGCGGTAGCTCAGTCGACCCACGGCCGCGCCTGCTTCACGACCAGCTTTCCGGCGGCGTCAATCTTGAACTCGATGTCCATCGCGAACTTCGTGTCTCTTTCAGCGCCGTAGAGCTTCTTGAAGTGCGTCTGGATCTTCTCCATCGCGATGGTGAGATCCTTCACCTGTTGTTTCGTGAGCACGGTCTTGTTGCCGGTGGTCTCGGTCGAGTGCCGGATGTACTGCGTCTCGTACTCCTGGTGCTCGCCGATGGCCGAGATGAGCAGCTCGTCGGGGCACGCGTTCGGATCCGGGTTCGTGACCAGCGACTCGCCGACCTGCACGTTCACGTAGAAGCCGGGCCAGTTCGGGTCGTAGACGTTCTTCGTCACCGCGACGCCGTTGGCGACTTCGTCGTCGAAGTTGTCCGTCAGCAGCACGCCCATCGCGGCCGACATGTGGTCGATTCGGTGGAAGTCACGCTCTTCGAACGCGCGGTAGTTCCACAGCGACGCCCAGACCTGCTTCACCGTGTTGCCCAGGTGCCCTTCGTCGGGGCGATGCGTGTACGAGTCGTAGAGCCCCGCGCCGTTGAAGCCCTTCAGGTCTTCGTTGTTCGTCGAGCTGCGCGCGCGAATCGGCTGGCCGGGCGGAAACTTCTTCTGCGCGGCTTCCAGCTGCGCGGCGAGCTCAGGCGGAATCGGGGCCTTCTTCATCTTTTCCTGGAACTCCTTCAGCTTCTTCTCGCGCACTGCCGGGTCGGCGTTGAACTTCGGGTCGGCGATCATCTTCTCGGCCGCGGCGTACAGACCGTTCGCCTTCATGAACTTGTCGTAGAAGGAAAACGGCACCGCCTGCTGACCCGTGCCCGTGTTGCCCGGAAGAAGCTTCTTCAGCTCGGCGAGGTTCGACGCCTTCGCGCCGTAGGCCTTCACGCCCGCAAACCCGAGCTGATCGAGCGAGACGATCTTCGTCACCGACAGATCGCGCGGCGGCTTCTGCGCCTTCGGGGGCCGCACGTCCTCGAGCCACGCTTCGGCCTGCGCTTTCGTCGCCTCTTCGATCTCGAACCCGTCGGGAGTGATCTTGTAGTGAACCAGCTTGCCGATGAACGGAGCGATCTTCGGATCCGTCGACGCATTCTTGATGAACGCATTCGGGGTGTCGTTCTGCTTCGCCTTCAAGTTGATGTGAGACAGCGGCGTCTGCGGGGCCTCGCTGATCACGCCGCCGACGTGGCTGAGGTCGTTGGGCAGTGACTTGAAGATGACGACGTCGCGCACGCTGGGTGGCCGCGAACCGGGCTCGATCACCCGCAGCATCCCGTAGCCTTCACCCAGGTTCAGCGGCGAGTACGTGACGTTCTTGAACAGGGCGGTGGTGCTGATCGACTTCACGCCCGCGGCGGTGAGCTTCGCCTTCTCTTTCGTGAACAGGGCTTCCTGTGTCTCGCCCGCCGGGTGGTACGCAATCTGCCCCTTCGCGAACGGCATCGCCTTGCTGATCGCCTCGTACGCGATCGCGACGTGCTTCGCCTTCACCGGATCCGTCGGCCAGAACTCCATCGCGTACACGCCCTTCTTCCCGCCCGACTCGAAGTTGTCGTGCGCGATCAGCGTGCCCGCGAGGTTCTTCCGGTCGTCCTTGAAGTACGTCTGCGCGTTGAACTGCTCAAGTGGGATGCCGACGCCCAGCGCCTTCGTCGCGAAGTCGAAGTGGTAGACGCAGTTATTGGTGTTGAGGAAGTAGACCTGCGGATTGGGGCCATCGACGCCCGTCATCAGGAACTTCACCTCGCGCGCGCCCAACGCGCCGGGCACATCGTCGCGGCGCGCGAGCTTCTCGAACGTCGCGCGGTCGGGAATCGCGGTCGCGCCTTTCGAGATGGGCAGCGAGACGGCGGTGGTGCCCCACAGGCTGGCGACCGTCGCGCTGCCCGCGGGCCGGTTCGACGGCGCATCGGGCGACAAGTCGACGGTCTTCGGTTTCGGCTTCAGCGTCAGGTCGCTGCTGGGCCTCTTCGGCGACGACGGCTTCGGAGTGGCCGCAACACGAACGGGAACAGCGGGAAGGGCGGGGGACGTCGTGGTCGCGGGCCGAATGGGAGGCATGTGCGGCGGACCTTCTCAAGACGGTCAGCCCCATTCAACCCGCGCAAGGTAAGTCGCGACTTTCCTATTCGAGCTCGCCCATCAGCTTCTCGGCGAAGACGCGGTACTGCGCGATGGTCTTGTCGCGCCGCTTCTTCGTCCGCGCAATCTCGGCGCGCAGCGTGACGCGCACCTGCTCTTCGTCGCCTTCGAGCCAATGGATGATTGGAATGCGGAACATCTCGCTGTCCGGCACCATCATGTCCGTCTTCGCGAGCACCTTCTGCAGCGACGACGTTTCCTTCATGAACTGCAGGCCCGTGCTCAAGACGAAGCGGGCGAGGCGCGCGATGATCGACGTGTTGTCCTTCGTCTCGTCGAAGCCCCACTCTTTGTACTCGCGGCGGGGCCCGAGGAAACCGGCGTTCGTGCTCAGCGTCGGCAGCAAATACGGGTGCGGCTTCTCGTCGAGCAGCTTTGCCCACTTCTCTTCAATCAGCTGGTGACGGATGCCGACGATCGGATCCACGTACACCAGCCCGTCGGACTTCTTGCCCGTGACCGTGATGCCGACCCAGCCGAGCACGTCGGGCGCGA
>JAYUXE010000705.1:0-19729 GCA_043753165.1 Archangiaceae bacterium
TACGCGGGAATCAGCGCCGCGTAGTCCGGCCGTTCTTCCAGGCCCTTCTTCAAGAGCTCGATTGCCCTGGCGTGCTGGCCCAGAGAAGAGAGCGCAATCGCCCGGTGCAGCCGCGCCTCGTGGAAGAGCTCACCCGTTTCGCGCCCCACCCCGCTGTACGCGTCGGCCGCTTTCGCCCACGAGCGCATCCGTTCGTGCACGAGGCCCGCGTAGAAGTGCAGCCGCGGCTCGCCGTACGTCGCGCGCGTCGCGTCGAGCACTTCGGCCGCAGCGGCCAGGCGGTGCATCGCCAGGTACGAGAACGCGACCTTCACCGCGACTTCAGGATCCTTCGAGAGCGCGAGCAGCTGATCGAAGTACGCCCTCGCAAGCGTTTGCGAGTCGAGGCGCAGCGCGAGCCGCCCGGCCGACAGCAGCACGTCGCGATTCTCGGGATCCCGTTCGAGCGCCGAGGCGTACGCCTCTTCCGCCTTCTGCAGCCGGTTCGTCACCTCGAGCAGGTTCGCCAGCGCCACCCACGACTCGATGTCTCCGGGGTCGCGGTCGACGGCTTTGAGCAGCAGCCTTTCGGCGCGGTTTTGATCGCCCCGTTCGGCGAGCGCGAGGCCGAGGCGCCGGTAGCCGACGGGCTCACCGGGAAGCGCGAGGGCGAGCTCCTCGACGACCTTCACCGCTTCGTCAGGCTTGTTCTGATCGAGCCACAGCTGCGTCAGCACCAGGTACGCGTCGGGGTCGCGCGGCCGCAGCTTGATCGCCCGCTGCAGGTGCGCTCTGGCGCGCGTCACCTTCTGGCCTTCGTAGAGCACGCGGCCCATCAACAGCTGCGCCGGCTGGTAGTTCGCGTTGCGTTCCAGCGCCTTTTTCAGCGTCGTCTCGGCGCGATCGAGCTCGGTCAACCGCGCGTACTGTTCGGCCAGCTGCGTGAGCAGGAAGGGGTTCGCGTCGTCGGAAGCGAGCGCGAGGCGAAGCTCGTCAAGCGCCAGGTGGTGGTCGCCTTCGTGGTGCGCGAGCCGGGCGCGCATGAAGTGGGCGTAGCTGGCTGCGCTCGAGAACTGCTCGTTGGGTTCCTGCGTCGAGCTCATCGCCTCGCGCATCGCCGCCAGGTCGACTGCGGGCCTCCTGGGCGCGGCGGCAACCAGAACCCAGGCGGTGAGAATCGCGGCGTCGATCATTTCGCTCTAGGCCAGTAACAACTCGAGGGCCGCGGCCGCCGTCTGATCGCCGCGCAGCGCGTCGAGCCGCACCGAGTAGCCCACGCCCTGCGCTTCGAGCAGCCCGCACAGCCGCGCCGTCAGCCCCCGCGCGGGCTCCAGCGGCGTCTCAGGCAACACCACCACCAGCACGCCATTGCCCAGGTGGCCCAGCACATCGGGCGTGCGCAGCTCGTTGCGCACGATCGCTGCACACGCCGCCGTCTTTTCCTTCGGAGGAATCGTCGGCGACAGCACCGCGATGGTCAGCGGGCGGTCATAGCGTTTGGATCGCGACAGCTCTTCCTCGAGGCGGGTGATGACTCCGAGCTGATCGAACAGGCCGGTGGCAGGATCATTTCCGGGCTGCACCTGCGCGACCGGAGCCGACGCCCGCACCCTGCGGCTGATCGCCGACTTGACGCGGTTCAGCAGCTCGCCCGGGTCGAACGATCGCGGCACCACGTCCAGGGCTCCCACGTCCAGCGCGCGTACTTTCTCGCCCAGGTCCTTGTTTCCCGAGATGAGCATCACCGGAATCTTCGCGGTGCGCGGCCTTTCCCGTAATGCCCGAATCGTCTGCAGGCCGTCGAGCTTCGGCAGGAAGAGGTCGACCAGCACCAGGTCGGGCTGCAACCGCAGCGCCTTCTCGACCGCCTCTTCGCCGTCCTTCGCGACCTCGACCCGGTAGTGGCCACGCAGTGACAGCTGACACAGCCGCAGCTGCTGCGCGTCGTGCTCGGCGATCAACACCATCGGGGCGATGTGCTCTTCGCGCATCACTTCTTCTTCGGGCTCCAGCGGCAGCGTGAAGACGAACGCGGTGCCCTGCGGCTGCGCGCGTTCGGCCCAGATTTCGCCGCCGTGAAGGCCGATGAAGTCGCGGCAGATGGTGAGCCCCAGACCTGTGCGGCCATAACGATCGAACACATGCGGCAGCTGTACGTCGGTGATTCCAACGCCGTCGTCTTCGACCACGACCTTCACGCCCGCGCCCGCGACCTTCCGCATGGGCGTGCACCGCACCAGCACCCGCGTCGCGCCCTTCGCATGCGCGAGCGCGTTGGTGATCAGGTTCTGCAGCACCTGCCGCAGCTTGAGCTCGTCGCCGAGCACGTCGACCGACATCGGCACTTCGGCCTGCAGCACGACGTTGTGTTCCTGCGCGAGAATCTGCAGCTCTTCCACCGTCTCTTTGCAGACCAGCGAGAGATCGCACAGGCCGCGGTCGAGGCGCAGCGGGCGGCCATCGGTGCGCGCCTTGTCGAGCAGGCTTTCGACCAGCCCCAGAATCTTCTTCCCCATGCGCACCGTCGTCTCGATCGATGGGCGATGCGCGTCCTGCAGATCCTTGCTGTCGAGCAAGAGCCGGCCGTGCCCCAGCAGCACGTTCAACGGAGCGCGCACGTCGTGGCTCACCAGCGCCAGCATCTCGTCTTTGAGCTTGTCGGCCGCTTTCAGGCGCCGGTTTGCATCGGCCAGTTCGCGGTAGCGATCGAGGTACGCCGACTCGAGCGCGCTGCGCTGGCCCTGCAGCGAATCGTAGAGCCGCGCGTTGCGCACCGACCGCGAGACGGCTCCGGCGACGGCGGCGATGAATTCGCGTTCGTCGTTCGACCAGCCGCCCGCGGCGCGGCGCAACAGAAACGCTCCAGCGACTTCGTCGGAATCGGCCAGCGGCTGAACCAGCGTGGCGTCGGCCTGCGTGGCGGTGCGGGTGGCGACGGCGTTTCGCATCGCGGGCGACAGCGCGAGGTCCACCGAAGTCTGGCTGCCGGTGACGGGGTCGAGCAGCCGCGACTGCACGGGCGGCCCGTCGTCGAACACCAGCACCGAGACCTGTTCTGCGGGCAGCACTTCCTTCAGCCGCAGCGCGGTTCGCACCAACAGCTGTTCGGCATCGCGCGAGTCACACGCGAGTTGCGTGATCTCGAGCAGCACTTCGAGCCGGTGCCGCGACAGCGCTTCTTTCGAGACCAGCTCGCGCGCCCGCAGCGCCGAGGCGAGCTTGCGTTCGAGCGCCGCGTCCGAGCGCGCGATGCCGTCGAGGTCGAGGCCCGGCGCGATTTTTCCCGACTTCTGTGCGTCGGCGAGGAAGGGCACCGTGCGCAGGTGCGGCCGTTCTTTCAGCTTCGCCAGCGTCTGGGGCACGCCCTTCCACGGCCCCGTCAGCACGACGGCGTCGGGCTGCAGCGCGTCGGCGGAAGAGACGGCCTCGGCGGCAGTCGACGCGACGCAGACGTAGCCCTTCGCCTCCAGGCGGCGAACCACCTGGGCAGCGGGCCGGCCGCCAACGACGAGGATGCGGGGTGATGACACGAGAGGCCCCCACTATAACGAGCCCGTGCGTGCTTCTGATGCTTCGCTATAGTGCGCGCGCTTCGCCCTCACCTACACGAGACTTCATGCGCTTACTCTCTGTGCTCGTCGGCTTTTTGCTGCCCCTCACTGCCGCAGCGCAGAACGAGTGGTCCAACTTCCCTTCCGCGCCTCCGCCTTCGCGGCCGGTGGTCGACGCGGGGACGCCGGCTTCCGTTCCCATTGCACGCCCGGCCCCGGCGCCCGCGCCGGTGTTGGCGCCCGCGCCCGCGCCCGCGCGCAACGCGACGCCGGACATCATTCCGGCGCCGTCGCGCGACAACTTCGACCCGACCGCGAAGGCCCGCACCGAAGAAAGGCTGCGCGCCGCCGAACGCGGTGAGCCGATTCCGAACAACTCGCCGGCCGTCACCACCACCGGCAAGCCCGCGCCCGACGCGGACAAGCTGCCGATCGTCTCGAAGAAGGAAGAGTTCCTTCCCGGCACCGAGCCGCACAGCGATGGCACCTGGAACAACGACTTCACCGACCCGGCGAACGCGCGCGTCACGGTCGGCAGCGTGGGCATCGGCGTGCTGCACGTCTCGAGCGCGCGCCTGGGGCCGAAGGGCGTGCTGCGCTTTTCGGTGCTCGGCGAGTACCTGAACATCAACGACTTCCCGGTGCTCGGGACGAGCAACGTCCGTTCGGCCGGCACCTTCGCGGCCTCCTGGCAAATTCTGAGCTGGCTCGAGGTTTACGGCGGCTACGGCGCCACGGCGAACAGCAATGACCGAACCTCGCCCAGGCTGATCCAGGCGCTCGGCGATTTGAATTTCGGTGCCAAGGTCTCGCGCGAGTGGGTGAAGGGCCTCTGGGCGGGCGTCGACGCGCGCGGGCTGACCTTCTCGGCCATCGGCAACCAGTCGGTGGATCGTTGGGCGGTGGGGTTCAAGCCGGCAATCATCGCGGCGTACGACTTCCGCACGATCACCCCGAAGCTGCCGGCGATCTTCCACTTGAACCTGGGCTTCACGATTGACAACAGCTCGGGGCTGTTCAACCTGAACACGACGGGAACCCAGCCGACGCCGAATGCGTCGGAAGAGTTCGCGCTGAGCCTGAACCGCTTCAACCGCTTCAACCTGGGGCTCGCCCTCGAGGTCCCGCTTCCGTGGGTCATGCCGTACGTCGAGTACCAGCTCGGTCTTCCGCTGGGCGTCCCGGGCGGCCAGCTCGATGGGCCGAACGCCGCAAAGGTCGACATCACCGCAGCGATGCCGCAGACGTTGGGCGTTGGCCTGAAGGTGACGGCGATCAAGGATCTCACGCTGCTCGTCGGCGTCGACATCGGGCTCATCCGTTCGGTGGGCCTCGGCGTGCCCGCCACCCCGCCCTGGAATTTCCTCGTCGGAGCGTCCTTCAACATCGACCCCTTCCAGCGCGGTGAGACGAAGATCGTCGAGACGATTCGCGAACGCACGCTGGAAAAGAAGGTCGCCGCGGCGGCGAAGACAGGCAAGGTCGAAGGCACGGTGCTCGACGCCGAAACGAAGAAGCCGATTCCGGGCGTCATCGTCGCGATGGTCGGCGCGGGACTTCCCCCAGTTGCGTCCGACGCGCCCAGCGGGAAGTTCGTCACCCACGAGTTGCCGGCAGGCGCGGTGAAGCTGCACGCCTCGCGCGACGGGTACAAAGAGCTCGACCAGGAAGTGAAGCTCGAGTCTGGCAAGACCGCGAAGGTCGAGATCCTGATGCAGTCGGAAGTGAAGAAGGGCGTGTTCGACCTCACCGTGACGTCGAAGAAGAAGCCCATCAACTCGACCGTCGTCTTCGTGGGCGGCCCGACGCCGCAGACGGCTGGCACCAGCGAAGCGAACCCGGCGCCCGTGAAGGTCGAGGCTCCGGCCGGCACGTACACCGTCAACGTCACCGCGCCCGGCTACCTGGCGCAGACCCGCGAAGTTCAGATTCCGGCGGGCGGCGTGATGGCGCTGGGCTTCGATCTGGCCGCGGCCCCGAAGAAGCTTCTGGTCGTCTTCAAGCAAGACAAGATCGAGATCCTTCAGCAGGTGCACTTCGAGTTCGGCAAGGCCACGATTCTCGGAGACAGCTTCTCGCTGCTCGACCAGGTCGTCGACGCGATCATCGCGAACAACGTGAAACGCATCAAAGTCGAGGGCCACACCGACAATAAGGGTGGAAAGGAAAAGAATCAGAAGCTCTCGGAAGATCGGGCCCGCTCGGTCGCGGACTACCTCATCTCCCGGGGCATCGATAAGTCTCGGCTGGAGTCAGTAGGCTACGGGGACACCAGGCCGGTCGCCCCGAACTTGACGGCCAAAGGCAGAGAGCTGAATCGCCGGGTCGAGTTCATCGTCGTCGAGAGGTAACCGATGTCCACACAGGCTTTGGCGGTTTCGCGGCGCGCGCTGCTGCTCGCCGCAGTGTCCTTCTGCGCGGCGTGCTCTTCGAACGGCTCGACCACGGCCGGAGGTGGCAGCGGCATGCTGGACCCGCCCCAGGTCTTCCTCACCTCGAATGACACGGTCGTCATCGCGCCGACCCTGAAGCTGCGCGCCCAGGTGTCGGGCTGCACGAAGGTGGTTGGCATCGAGATTCTGCAGGGCAAGCGGCGGCTGATCACGTTCGACAACCCGAAGGTGCCGTTCGAATTCGAGCTGCAGCCGTCGCTGTTCGACCCGCTGTACCAGACGGCCGGAATCGCAGCGAACCTGAACCTCGTTGCACGCGGCGTGTGTGATGACGGTCGCGAGGGAAAGTCGTTGGGCCTCACGCTGCAGTTCTTCCCCGTCGAGAACGTGGTGCCCCCCGTGACGGGCAACACCACCGCCCTGCCGGACGCGTTCATCGCCGAAGGCGGCACCGGCGGCACGCCCACCACCTTCATCGGCTGCGTGGGCATCGGCTCGGGCAAGACGACCATCGCGCGCTTCGACACGATGGGGAAAGCGGTCAGCGTCAATCTGACGCCGCCCTTCAACTGCTCGTACAACTCGCTCATCAGCGAGAAGAACCCCGGCACCGGGACGCGCTGGCTGCTCGAGCCGCTCATCGGCCTTTATTCGTTCGACTCGAACCCGACCGCTGACCTGAACATCAAGCGATCGTTTACGGGAAAGGCGGTGAAGTTTCTGGGCGTGGGCCCCGACGGGGACGCGCTGACGTATGACTCGCAGGCGCTGCCAATTCCGCTGCTCTACCGCGTCTCGCGACTGCCCGGCGGCATCAGCTACCAGACCGAGATGAACGGCATCATGATCGGCAACCCGGTGGTGAGCCAGGGTGAGATTCGCATCGTGACCTGGGTGGGCTCGTTGGCCGTCTTCACCGGTGAGATCCACGTCAGCCGCTACAACTACGCAAGCGGTCTGAAGCTGTCGGAAGTGACGCTGGCGACCATCGAGTTCGGCGAGTTCAACACCCCGAAACCGCCGGTCGCGATCTTCAGCGCCGACGGCAAGGTCGTGTACTTCTCGTTCCAGACCGTCACCACCGGCATGCGGACCACGTCGGGTGTCGCCGCTTGCGCCAGCGACAGCGCGGTGGGCTGCCTTTCGGGCGGGGCCGGCAGCTGGCTCAGCCCCACGCTCGACACGGTCGTCGCCGCCGCGATTCCCTTTTCCAACGGGACGATGATCGCCGCCGTCGGTGCGACGAAGACCTATTTCCTCTCGGCCACCGACGGCAAGATCATCAACGTCTTCAACGCGGCGATCAAACCCAGCGGCAGCATGGAGACCTTCACCGCGCAGCAGGGCAACCTCACCGACTTCTACATTCTCAACGGGGCGGCGAACGCGTCCTACCCGACCGAGATCGTGGCGGTCGACAACCCGACCACGGGTGAGCTGTGGCGCCTGACGCTGGGCGGCGGTGGCCAGTCGCCGCTGAACGCGCTGAACGTCGCAGTCGACGATGGCAACAACGCCTGGCTTCGGGTTGGCCCGAACCTCGTCAAGCCCAGCACGCTCAGCCAGTACCGCTCGCGCAAGGGCGCCAACCTTCCGCCCGACGGCGGCGAGTAGCTACTTCCGCGACCGCGCGACCTGCGCGGCCAGGTACGAGTCGGTGATTTCCCGGACGAGCGCGAAATGCTCGTCGGACGATCGCACCTCGCGCATCGCCTGCTGCAGCCACGTGGCCGACGTGTCCCGCAGCGTGGGCACCGGCCGGCCTGATTCCAATTGCAGCTGCCCGGGCACGCCGGCGATCGCCTGCCCCTGTAGCGTGAAGGCGTTGTCGATGGTGCCCGTCAGCGCGACGGCAGACTTCTGCTCGACCGCGTCGAAGCCGGCGGCATCGACCTCGAACCAGAGTCCGACCCGAAAGTCTTCGCCCCCCAGCACCGGCAGCGGCAACAGCGCGCGCACGAAGCGCCTCGCCTCGACCTTGGCGAAGTTCTCGTTGATCTGCCGTTCGTGCCTCGGCACCGCGAGCAGCGCGTCGGGCAGGCGGAAGCTGAAGTCGAGCGCCTGGCGCATCGCATCCGTCGGCCCCGACAGATGAATCGCGGCATCGGGCTGGTTAAAGAGCAGCACGTCGAGCAGCGCGAACACCGCGGGGTCCACGCCGGCCCCCACCGGCTGGTACGTCGTCTGCCCCTGCACGCCGCTGAACGCCCACGCACTGCCTTCCTGCTTCAGCAGCGGGCCGCGAAAGGTCACACGCAGCCGCCGCTGCCCTTCGTGGTGAACGAACGCGGCTTCGAAAGGGTGCCGGCCTTCCGGCCCGCTGACGGCCCCCGCCACCCAGGGCAGCCGCTGACGACAGCCGCACGGACATTCGCGGCGGTCGCGGGTGGTGACCTGCAGCGAATGCGTGCGGCGGAAGTCTTCGTCGCTCACTTTGGCCTCCGCGCGACCAGCAGCGCCTCGACGTTTCCCGCCGGGCCGGGAATGGGTGAATCCATCCACCCCAGCTCGAGCAGGCCCGCGTTCGCGACGAAGCGGCGAATGTCTTCGATGACGGCCGAACGTGCGGCCGCGTCTCGCACCACCCCGCCCTTCTCGATGTGCGCCGGCCCAGCCTCGAACTGCGGCTTCACCAGCGCAATCAGCAGCCCACCGGCCTTGAGCTTCGGCAGCACCGCGGGAAGGACGAGCTTCAAAGAAATGAAGCTGACGTCGATCACCATCACGTCGACAGCTTCGGGCAGATCGTCGTCGGTGAGGTTGCGGGCGTTGACGCGCTCACGGGAAATGACGCGCGAATCCTGGCGCAGCTTCTCGTGCAGCTGTGCGCGGCCGACGTCGATTGCGTGCACCTTCACCGCGCCTTCCTGCAGCAGGCAGTCGGTGAAGCCGCCAGTGCTGGCTCCGATGTCCGCGCAGACGGCGCCTTTCACTTCGAGCTTGAAATGATCGATGGCCCCTTTCAGCTTCAGGCCCCCACGCGAGACGTACGGCATCACCTCGCCCTTCAGCCGCAGCTCGATCTCGACCGGCAGCCGCACGCCCGGCTTGTCGACGCGCTGATCGCCGGCCACGACCTGCCCCGCGAGAATCAGGGCCTGCGCGCGCGTACGCGATTCGGCGAGGCCGCGTTCGACCAGCAGCACGTCGACGCGTTCCTTCTTCACTGAAGCAGTTCCTTCGCGGCGGCCGCGAGCCCCGCCGTGTCGAGGCCCAGCTGCGCCCGCTGCGTGCGCGCTTCGCCATGCGGAAGAAAGCGATCACCCGGCATTCCGAGGGTCGAGACGCGGCAGGTGACTCGCTTCCGGGCAAGCAGCTCGAGCACGGCACCGCCAAGGCCGCCGCGCACCGTCCCGTCTTCCACCGTCACCAACGCGCCCGCAGCCGCCGCCTCGAGCACGGCTGCCTCATCGAGTGGAACAGCCGCCCGCGCGTCCAGCACCGACCACCGCGCGTCCGACTTCGCCGCTTCCAGCGCTGGCAAAGCGAGCGGGCCGAACGTGAGAAACGTCAAAGCGGCGTGGGTCGATCGATGCAGCCAGCGCGCGCCGATTCCTTCCGACCGAGCGGCGGCATTCGGGGGAAGCGTCCCGCGCGGAAATCGAATCGCGAAAGGTGCCTTCGCCAACAGCGCGGCGTGCAGCAACCCGTCGAGATCTTCGCCCCACACGGGAGCCGTCACCGCGACGTTGGGCAGCGTGCGCAGGAAGGCGATGTCATAGGCACCCTGGTGGGTTGAGCCATCGGCGCCGACGACGCCTGCGCGATCGATCGCAAAGACCACGGGCAGCCGGGGCAACGCGACGTCGTGCACCACCTGGTCGTACGCGCGCTGCAGAAACGTCGAGTAGATGATGCACACCGGCTTCGCGCCCGCGTGCGCGAGCCCGGCGCAGAAGGCGACCGCGTGCTGTTCGGCAATGCCGACATCGAACACGCGGTCAGGGAAGCGGGCCTTCAACGCGACCAGCGATGAGCCTTCGAGCATCGCCGGGGTGACTGCGACGACCTTTGGATCCTTCTCCATCGCGCGCTCGAGCGCCCCGACGAACGCGTCGCTGAACGTCGGCTGCCCGGCGCGCGATCGCACCAATTTTCCATCGCGCAGCTCGTACGGCCCCATCGCGTGGCCGCGCGTGCGCCCGTCGTCCTCGGCGGGTCCGAACCCCCTGCCCTTCTGCGTCCGCACGTGAAGCACCGCGGGCCGCGGCGACTTCGACAGCTTCCGCGTCGCGTCGAGCAACGCCTTCAGGTCGTGCCCATCGGTCGTCCCCAGCCACGTGAACCCCAGCGCTTCGAAGAACGCGCGCGAGTGCTCGCCCAGCATGCGCGGCACCGCGCCGACGTTGTGCGAGATGCTCATGCCGTTGTCGTTCAGCACGACCTTCAGCGGCAGCTCGCCGTAGCCCGCGTTGTTGAGGCCTTCGAACGTGAGGCCGCCCGTCAGCGCGCCATCGCCGACCACTGCCACCACCTGGCCGGGCTCGTTGCCCAGCTTCTTGGCCGCGAGAATTCCCAGCCCCGTCGACACCGCGGTGCACGCGTGGCCGGCGCCGAACGCGTCGTGCGGCGACTCGGTGGGATCCAGAAACGGAGCGATGCCCCCCGCCTGCCGCAGCGTCACCATTCGCGGCCCGCGGCCCGTGAGCAGCTTGTGCGCGTACGCCTGGTGGCCGACGTCGAACACGATGCGATCGACGGGCGATTTGAAGGTGCGGTGCAGCGCGACGATCAGCTCGACCGCGCCCAGCGAAGCGCCCAGGTGCCCGCCCACCTGCGCGCAGACGTCGATGATCTGTGTCCGCAGCGCGGAACACAGCGCAGGAAGCTGATCCTCGGGCAATGCACGGACCGCGGCGGGTGAATCGACCTGCCCGACGTTCAATGCGTGCGCTCCACCGTGTACTTCGCGAGCGCGGCCAGCGGGCCGGCTTCCGGCTCGAGCAGGCGCACCGCGGCCAACGCCGCGTCGACGTGCGACTGGGCGAGCTGCCGTGATTTTTCGAGGCCGACCACGGCGGGAAACGTGTGGCGCCCGGCGTCGGCGTCCGCCTTCGTCGGCTTCCCCATCTGCTCGGGCGTCGCGGTGACGTCGAGCAAGTCGTCGGCGATCTGAAACGCGAGGCCAATTGCATCGCCGTAGATCTCAGCGGCCTGCAGCGCGGCTGCGTTTCCCCCGGCGGCGATCACGCCCATGCGGCACGACGCTTTGAGCAGCGCACCTGTCTTGAGCCGGTGCAGCTTCACGAGGTAGTCGAGCTCGGCCGGGCGGTCGACCGCGATGTCCATCACCTGGCCACCGACCATGCCGCCGGCGCCCGCTGCGAGGGCCAGCTCGGACACCAGGCGCGCACGAACGTCGGCGCGATCCCCCGTCGCGACCGTCGCCAGTGCGTCGGTCAGCAGCGCATCGCCCGCGAGAATCGCCATCGCCTCGCCAAACATCTTGTGGCTGGTCGGCCGGCCGCGGCGAAGATCGTCGTCGTCCATCGCTGGCAGGTCGTCGTGCACCAGCGAGTAGGTGTGAATCATCTCGACTGCGCTCGCGGCATCGTTGGCCGCCTCACCGCCGCCGTTGCTCGCCTGTGCGGTGGCGTCGGCGAACGCGAGCACGAGCACCGGGCGCAGCCGCTTTCCACCCGCCAGCAGCGAGTACTTCATCGCCTCGGCCAGCTTCGCCGGCGTGCGCTGGGCGATCGCGTTCATCCGCCCGGCCAGCAGCGCTTCGACCCGCGCCTGCTGCGCGGAAAGCCACGCCTCGAAATCGAACGCACCCATCAGAACGGCACGTCTTCGTCGGCCTTCAAAGCGGGCGCGCGGGGCTTCGCGGCAGCAGGCGCTTCGGGGGTCGCCTGCAGCGCAGCGGTTCGGCCGTCATCCGACAGCAGCTGCTCGACCCGCTTCTCGGCTTCGGCCAACAGCTTCTCGCCGCGCTTCACCAACTGCACGCCTTCGGCGAATTTCTCAAGCGACGCCTCAAGCGACAGCGTGCCGCCTTCGAGGGATTCGACGATTTCCTGCAGGCGGGCGACGACGTCGCCGTACCCACTGGTGCCCCGCTCAGCTTTGTCCGTCGTCCTGGTCGTCACGCGGCTGTGTATATGTCGATTGCCGGGAGCCCGTCACCGTCGCGTCGACCTCGCCATTGTTGAGGCGAATGCGAATCCCGTCACCCGGCCGCACCTCGTCGGCCGACCGCAGCGCACGGCCGTCTTCGACCTTCTGGGCGATCGCGTAGCCGCGCAGCAGCACCTTCAACGGGCTCATCGCCTCGAGTGGCGCCTCGAGCGCATGAAGTGCGGCCCGTTCGCGCGAGAGCGAGGCCTTCATCAACGCCGCCGGGCGCCCCTTCAACGCCTGCAGCGTGGTGCGTTCGCGCGCGACCGAGGCTTTCATCAACGCGGGCAGCCGGGCTTTGAGTGAAGCGAGCAGGTTGCGATCGCGGGTGATGGCGCCCTTCATCAAGGCGGGCAGCCGGTGCTTCACGTTCTGCAGCGCGGCCTGCGCGGCGTGCGCTGCGGGGCGTGGCGACGCGTGGTGCAGGCGTTCGCGCAGGTGGTTGAGCTCGACGTGCTCGCGGCGAAAGGTGGTGCTCGCGGTGGTCTGAAGCCGGGCGGCCAGCTGGTGCAGCGCCTTGCGCGTCGCGAGCAGCTGCGCCTGGGGCCGAAGCTGCTGAAGCTTCGCGTTGAGGCCCTGCAGGGCTTCCCGGCGATCGCGCGTCGTGCGTTCGAGCGCGGTGCGCATCTCTTCGGCGAGCTCGGTGAGGTGAAGCTTGTGCTGGGTGAGACCGCGCCGCGGGTCGCCGAGGTCGGCCTGAAGGCCTTTGAGCTGGTGCGAGCCTTCGAGAATCTTCCGTTCGATCGCCTTGCGAAGCCGCGCGCGCGCAGTCGCGAGGCCCAGCTGCAGATCGGCGAGGACAGGGGCAACCGCTTCGGCCGCGGCGCTGGGCGTCGGCGCGCGGAAGTCGGCGACGAAATCGGACAGCGTGGTGTCGACCTCGTGGCCGACGGCTGAGACGACGGGCACGGGACACTCGAAGATCGCGCGGGCGACGATCTCTTCGTTGAAGGCCCAGAGATCTTCGGCCGAGCCGCCGCCGCGGGTGACGACGATGACGTCGACGTTCTGCCGCCCGAGCCGGCGAATCGCGCGGGCAATCTCAGGGGCCGCTTCATCGCCCTGCACGCGCGCATCGGCGACGAGCACCGGGAGTCGAGGATGGCGGCGATGAAGGACTTTGAGAAAGTCGCGAAGGGCGGCCCCGCTGACGCTGGTGACGACGCCGATGCGCCGGGGCAGCACGGGCAGCGGGCGCCGCGGGGCGGTGCGGTTCGGCCCGAACAGGCCTTCGGCCATCAGCTTCTGTTTCAGCTGCGCGAACGCGAGCGCCTGTGCGCCCACGCCGGTCGGGTCGATGCGCTGAACGATGATCGAGTAGCGGCCCGACGGCTCGTAGAGGTCGAGGCTGCCTTCGATCACCACCGACAAACCGTCTTTCAGCGCGAACTTCATCCGCGCCGCCGTCGTCTGCCAGACCTTCACGTCGATCGACGACACGTCGTCTTTCAACGAGAAGTACAGGTGACCGCGAACGTTCGGCCCCCGAAAGCCCGAGACTTCTCCGCGCACGACCACGCGGAAGAACATCGGCTCGAGCGCATCTTTGATCGCCCGCGTCAGCTGCCCGACGGTGAGCACCTTCGGCTCGTTCTTCTTCGGCGCTTCACGCCGCCACGCCGGCAACGCCGCAGCGTTCTGAAGGGCCGGGTAGACGGGAGCGGGAGGCAGCGCCGCCCGGTCATCCCGATCGGCGTCGAGGGGCCGGAGGCGATCCGGAGTGTTCGCGGGCCGGGGAGCGCTGTTGCGCGGGTCAGCAGCGCTTCCTTTCATCCCGAGAGCAGTCGCGGGATGGGCCGCCTCGGCACGTGCGGGAATCGGCTGGGGCGCTGGCCCTTCGCCGACCGCAGGGTCCGTTGGGGTCTCGCCCGTTGTTCTGGAAAACCCACTCGGGGCAATCGGAGCGGGCGCTGCGCTCGGGATCCCCGCCCGAACCCACTCGGGTTCCGACGGAGGAGGCCGGGGCTCGGAAGGGGCCGCGGGGGAAGGGGCCGCCGCCGGCCCGAAAAGATCCGCCTGCTTCACTACTGCTTCAGCTTGTCGAGCTGCGTCTTGGCCTTCTCGTAGTACTCGTCGCCCTTCACGGTCATCTGCATGACCTGCTTGAAGAAGCCGATCGCCTCGTCGGGGTTGCTCTCGCGAAGCTGGTAGCCGCGCAGGTAGAGTTCCTTCGACTGACCGCGGGCCTCACTGGCAATCGCCTGCGCGCCGGTGTGGCCAGGGTCGGCCGACAGCACCTTCTTCGCGTACTCGACGGCCTGGCCCCAGTCGCCTTTAGACTTCGCCGACGTGGCCTTCAAGTAGTACGCGGTGACGACGCGGGTCGCGATCGGCTTCGACAGCGCACTGGCCGGCCCGCCCGTGATGCGGCGGTCGAGCTCGAGCAGCGACATCAAATCGTTGGGTCCCAGGCTCTCGAGCTTCTTGTTCTTCTCGTTGAACTCCTGGATCTGCCCCATCAGCGTCTTGCACTGCTTGAAGGCACCGGCACACGCATTCGCCATCGCCAGCGCGCCCGCCTGATCGCCATTGGCGAACAGCGACTGCACTGGAACCCACGGCGTCTTCGGAGCGGCAGGCGCCACATACGGGTGCTCGAGCCGATCAATCGCCTTCGCCGCCGAGTCCTTGAACTCGAGCGCATCGCGGTTCTCTTCGCGCGCACCCAGCACGTCAGTCGACAGCGCGAGCAGCTCTTTCATCTTCGCCATGTCGCTGGTCATCGGCACCAGGTCGCGCGCATCGCGAAGCTTGTTGTCGATCTTCGCGTCCAGATCCGACCGCACCTTCTCGCGGCGTTCGGTCTGCAGCGTGTCGGCCGTCACCTGCGCCAGCTCTTTGTGTGCCTCGGTGACCTGGCCGAGCTTCACGAACTCGGCCGCCTTCTTCAGGTGCAGCTCGTTCGGAATTTCCTGCTCGGTCTTCGCGATGTACTGCTGCACCGTGCCGCCGCCGAAGCTCGGGTTGGCCGCCTGCACCTGCTCGAGAATTGCCTTCGCCTCGGCCCACTTGCCCTGACGAATCAGGTTGCGCGCGTCCTGGTTCATCGCCCGCAGCTGCTCGGTGGTGCGCTGCTCGATCAACGTGTTGGCGTTCGCGGCCTCGCGCCGCTTCGCGTCGATGATCTTGTACCCGACGAAGCCGGCCAGCAGCACGACGCACACGGCGCCGATTCGAATGAGCAGCTTCTTCTTTTTCGCCTTTGCTTCCGGGTCTTCCTGATTGCGCAGCCGCGAGCTGCGAACCACCGGCCGACGGCCGCCGCCCACGTCGACGCCGGTCGAGTTGCGGCGCGCCGGGCGGGCAGCGCCGGCCTCATCCACGTACTGGAGCTCGGTGTCACCCATGGCGATCGTGTCGCCGTTGTTCAGAACGGTCTCTTCGGCAATCGAGCTGCCGTTGACCATCGTGCCGTTGCCGCTGCCCATGTCGCTGGCGGCCCAGCCTTCAGGCGTCTTGCGAAGCAGCACGTGCTTCCGGGAAACGGATGTGTCGGGAATCGCGATCGCGTTGTCAGCCGACCGCCCAATCACCACCTCATCGCCTTCGAGCGTGAATTCCTGACCGGCGCACGGCCCGGCCATGCACATCAGCTTCTGCGAAGCGGGCGGAGGAGCGCTGACCCGGGGCGCCTGCCCCGTCGCCCTGCGGGCGCGGTTCGGCCCACCGGCGGCGGGCGTGGCGACTCCGGTGGGTCGGCGGCGTGCGGGAGGAGGAGGGGGCATTTTTCGGCGAAACCCTTTGTTTCGAAGCGTCCAACTGACTGATTGTGACAGCCTTGAGCATCTGCCGCCAAGGGGGGTTCAACGAGAGTTCAAACCCTTGAGTACCTTGTCCGACTTCTCGCGGTAGGCGTCTTGCGCGGGGAGCATGGCGCTGACCTCGGTGCACAGCGGCTTGGCGTTTTCGGGCTCAGTCTGGCTCAGCTGATAGCAGCGCAGATACAGGTCTTTGGCCCGTTCGCGGCCATCATTGACGATCGATTGGGCACCGCTGTGGGTGGAATCGGCGTCGAGCACCTTGAAAGCGTTGACCATGGCCTGGGGCCAGTCGCCGATGGTGCGGGCGGCCGAGGCCTTCTTGTAGAACGCGGTCGCGCTGCGGGTGGCAATCGGCTTGCCCTGGGGTGAGCTCTTGCCGCCGGCGATCTGGCGATCGAGCCGCTGGGCATTCTCGAGCTCGGGCGGCTGCAGCGCTTCGAGGCGGGCGAGCAGGCCGTTCAGCTCTTTCATCTTCCCTTCCAGAATCCGGCACGACTCGGACTCGGCGGCGCAGGCCTGGGCCGCCGTGAAGGCGCCGCCCGCGTCGCCATTGGCGTACGTCGACTGAACCGTCAGCGCGGGGTCGTCTTTGGGAATCTCGACCTTCTCGACGACCTTGACGCGCAACGAGCCGTCGGCGCGCGCCTTCAACTCGAGCGCATCGCGATCGTCCGGGCGGGCGACCAGCAGATCTTCCGCCAGCGCCTTGAGCTTGCGCATCTTCTGCTCGCCTCCGGAAGCGGCGAGCCCCTGCCCTTCGATGATCCGCGCCTTGAACAGCTCGGCCTGCTTCGTCTGCAGCGCGTCGCGGCGAAGCACCTGCTGCGTATCGGCCGAGACCTGGGCGAGCTCGCGGGAAGAAGTGCCGACCTCGTTGCGTTCGAGCGCGGCCTGCGCGGCGTCGAAGTGCTTCTGGTTGGGAACCTCTTTCGCGGCAGCCGCGGCGTACGTCTTCACTGCGCCTTCCTGAAAGCCCGGGTCGGCGGCGAGGACCTCGTCGAACTTCGCTGCGGCTTCCGACCATTTGCCCTGGCGAATGAGATTCTTCCCGTCCTGAAACAGACCCCGCAGCTTCTCGCCGATGGCGATCGACGGATCCGGCGGCGGCGCGACCACGGGCTTCTGGCTCACCTTCCAGTACGCGGCGCCCGCGACGGCGACGAGCAGCAGCAGCACGAGCACCAGCGGCGCCTTGCTCTTCTTGACGGGGACTTCCTTCGGCTTGCGCGTGACGCGGCGGCGGCCGGGCGCAGACACCGAGAGCTCCTGTTCGGGCACGGTGTCCGAACGGGGCGGAGGCGCGGGGGGCCGTGAACGGCGCACGGGCGGGCGGTTCGGAGGCGGCATTCTTAAAGCTGATACTCGTCGAGCTTCTCGTTCGCCAGCGCGTGGCAGCGGTGCTCGTTGGTGGGGAAGTACTGCGCGACCTCGAGCAGAATTTCCTTCGCGCGCTCGGGGTTCTTGAGCTCCATCTGTTTCTTGGCCTCGAGCATCAGCGCGCCGCACTGGCGGTCGAGCTCCATGCCGATCTCGTCGGCCTTGCGGCGGGTCTGCTCGAACAGCGAGGTGCGCTGCTCTTCGGGGACCACGAGCAACAGCTGCCACGACTGCCGGTAGGCCTTCCACGATCGAAAGACGTTCTCGCTGCCGACATCGCGCTGGGCGTACAGCTGGCCTGCCTGCCGGGCGAGATCCCGCGACCGCCTGATCGCTTCGGAAGGGGTCGACGGCGGCACCGGCAACAGCTCGAGCCAGAGGTCGCCGACGCGCCAGCGTTCTTTGCCGGGCGGGTTCTTCACGTTGTCGAAGACCAGGGTGTTCTTCTCGCCGCGCTTGAGCACGCGCTGGGGAATCAGCGTCTCGATCTCGCGGTCGGGCACGCCGATATCCGGAGGCACGAAGCCGACGTCGGCGTTGTTGACGATCACCGACACCTCGTCGCGATCGATGTCCTGCGCGAGGTAGTGCACGAGAATCGCAGCGTCCGTCGGAGTGACGAAGTCGAACGTGAACTGCTTGCCGTCGCCCCGCGGGTAGTCGACGCCGTCGCCCAGGCCGAACGAATGGCGAATGCGTTCGGACGTGATGTGCAGGCGATCGGGTTCGGACGGCAGGTTGACGCCTGCCTCTGGCCGAAACACCTGCACGAGGCCGATGATGATGACCGTCACGATCAGCGAGCAGACGCCGGTGATGATCGCCTGCGACTTCGTGGGCAGGCTCGTCCACCAGAAGGCGGCCTGCGCACCCAGGGTGTCGTTCGCCAATCGACGGCGGCGTGAACGGTCGGCCGCAGTCTCTTTCACCGGAATCGCGTCCGTCATCGGGCGTGACAGCGGCGGCAAAGCGCGGGGCACGAGGCGCGGCCCTTCGTCGGTGGCGTCTTCGATGGGCTGCGCGTCGGCCGCGGTCGCATCGGTGAACGCCCTGAAGTCGCTGCCCGTCAAATCCAGCGGAGCCAGCGAGTTCGACGACGCCTCGGCATCCGTCATCAGCAGCTTGTTCGGGACGATGGTCGTCGGGCCTTCGATGCGGCGAACGACGGGGTCGAGGTCGGGCATCGCCATCGCCGTCTTCTGTTCCGACATGTCGGGCACGCGCCGCAGCACGCTGGCGTTGATCAACGACGGCGAAGGCTCACCGGGCGCGCCGAGCTCGGGCCTGCGGGGATCCTGCGCGTTCAGCGTGGCCGAGTTGCCGCTGTTGCGGGGCAGGTCGGGCTCGAGCTTGCGCCGTTCGGGGGGAAGCGGCGGAAGCAGCGGCTTGCCGAGGGGCTGGGTGTTGTCTTCGGGCGCAAACAGCGGCTTGCCGACGGGCGCCGTGACCTCGGCCTCTTCTTCGTACATCGGCTGCTTCGGTCTGGACTTCGTGTCCCACGGCACCATCGGCTCGTCTTCGCCCGAGGCGGTGACGATCTCGCGGTCGGTGTGCATGGGCGGCGGCGGCAGCATCCCCACCTTTCGAATGCCGGGGACCTCGACGAAGTTGATCAGCGCCGAGCCGATGGCCAGCGCATCGCCCGACTTGAGCTCGCGGGCCACGAGGATCCGTTCACCGTTGACCAACGTGCCGTTGCTGCTGCCCAGGTCTTCGATGAACGGGCGCCCGTTCTTGTCGAAGATCCGCGTGTGTTGACGCGAGACACCGGAGTCCGAGAGCACCACGTCGTTGTCATCGTCCCGCCCGATGCGAACCACCGGCTGAACCACGACGAACTGCTGCCCTTCGCTGTTGCCCCGAGCAATGAGCAGCTGAAATGCCATCTTGAAACTGGCGCGGCGCCACTAACCCCCGATGTTGCCGAACATGAAGGCGAACACGATCGGCCCGAAGAGCACCATGAAGACCGTGGGGAAGATGCAGGCGATCAGCGGGAACAGCATCTTCACCGGCGCTTCGTTGGCGAGCTTCTCAGCGCGCTGGGTGCGGTCGATGCGCAGCTGGGTCGACTGAATGCGAAGGATCTTGCCGAGGCTGGTACCCATCTTGTCGGCCTGGATGAGCGCGGTGACGAACTGGGTCAGCGAGGGCAGGTCGACGCGGGCGATCATGTCCTTCAGCGCTTCTTCGCGGGTCTTGCCCATCTTGAGCTGCTTCAACACCATCTGCAGCTCTTCCCGAAGCGGCCCGCCCTTGCCCTTCTCGACCACCTTTGCGAGCGCACCGGTGAAGTCGAGGCCGGCTTCGACCGACAGGGTCAGCAGGTCCAGGTTGAAAGGCAGCGCGCGGCTGATCTGCAGGTGACGCTTCTTGACCTGATCGTTGATCCAGATCATCGGGTAGAAGAGCCCGATCAGCGCGCCAAGCAGCGACGCGGCGAGGTTCCAGCCAATCGCGTTGACGACAATCATCCCGAAGATCAGGCCCACGACGAACCCGATTTCCTGCAGGGCCATCATGTCTTCCGGCTTGTAGCCCTTGGGGTCGC
>JAYUXE010000706.1:0-1649 GCA_043753165.1 Archangiaceae bacterium
CTTGGCCCGGCAACGACTGCGGCCGCGCAACGACGGTGGTCGACCGCTGCTGCTGCGACCGGCCTTGCGACGGCCGGCCCTGCTGCGGCCGGCGCTGGCCATGGCGCTGTTGCTGAGGACGCGACGGCTGCGAGTCGGCGTTCGCCGCGCGACCCGGAAACGGATGCTCGGCGATGACGGGCACGGTGCGGTGAATCGTGCGCTCGATGTCGCGAAGGAACGCGCGCTCTTCACCGTCGCAGAACGAAACTGCGATGCCCGCGTGCCCCGCGCGGCCCGTGCGACCGATGCGGTGCACGTAGCTCTCGGGGACGTTCGGCAGGTCGAAGTTCACCACGTGCGTGATGCCGTCGACGTCGATGCCGCGCGCCGCGATGTCCGTGGCGACGAGGACGCGAATCGTGCCGTCCTTGAAGCTGTCCAACGCGCGTTCACGGGCGTTCTGCGACTTGTTGCCGTGAATCACGTCGGCGCCGATGCCTGCGGCCTGGAGGTCGCGGGTGACGCGGTTCGCTCCGGATTTGGTGCGGGTGAAGACGAGGGTGAGCTTCATGCCCGCGTCGGCGAGCAGGTGGTGCAGCAGCGACTTCTTCTGCGACTTGTCGACGAAGTAGACGCGCTGGTCGACCGTCTCGGCCGTGGTCGCGACCGGCGTGACTTCGATGCGCACGGGCTCGACGAGGATGTTGCGCGAGAGCTCCTGAATTTCGGGCGGCATCGTCGCCGAGAAGAACAGCGTCTGCCGCTTCTTCGGGATGACGGCGATGATCCGCTTCACGTCGTGAATGAAGCCCATGTCGAGCATGCGATCGGCTTCGTCGAGCACGAGGACTTCGAGGTTCGTGAACGTGACGAGGCGCTGCTTGATGAGGTCGAGCAAGCGGCCCGGCGTGGCCACCAGAATGTCGACGCCACGGCGCAGCGCGTTCACCTGATGCATCTGGCTCACTCCGCCGAAGATGACGGTGTGCCGCAGCTGCGTGTTCTTGCCGTACGTCGCGAAGCTCTCACCAATCTGCGTCGCGAGCTCGCGGGTGGGGGTAAGCACGAGGACGCGCACCGGGCGCGCATTGGCGGCGGGCGCGGTGAGCCGTTGCAGAATCGGCAGCGCGAACGCGGCCGTCTTGCCCGTACCCGTCTGCGCGCAGGCGAGCACGTCTTTGCCGGTGAGCACCTGGGGAATCGCCTGAACCTGAATCGGGGTCGGCGTGGTGTAGCCCTCGGCCTTGACTGCGCTGAGCAGCGAATCGTTGAGCTTCAGTTCTTCGAAAGTCATGAATCCTTCAATGGCAAAAGCGCGAGGCGCCCTGGCCGGTGTCGTGAACGAGTGGGTTGTGAGAGCAGCGCCAATTGCCCATTCGTTCTTCGGGCTCCAGCGCATCACACGCGGCCGCTGCGGCCGCTGCTCTGACCATGCCTATACACGCACTACCCCGTTTGCACCTAATCCTGCGGGTGAAGCCAGGCGGCAGCGAGGTCCGTCCACTCCTTCGCGTGGCTGAGGATGAGGCCGTGGTGGCCGGGCAGCGCGGCGAAGACGACCGCAGCGGCACGACGGCGCGCGGGCGAGCAAGCAGAGAAGAATCGGAAGGCCCGCGAAGGCGAGACCGCTGACGGTGATGCCGTTGCCGAGCAGGTAGAGCGTCAGC
>JAYUXE010000707.1:0-9455 GCA_043753165.1 Archangiaceae bacterium
ATCGGCCGGAAGTTCTCGAGCCAGCAGGTGCAGGAAGCGATGAAGGTGCTGTCGTACTCGGTGGTCTGCGGCGACCACGACGACATCAAGATTCGCATGGGCGGCAAAGACGTCTCGCTGCCCGAGCTCGCGGCGATGGTGTTGTCTGAGCTCAAGCTCGACGCGGAAGCGCACTTCGGCCAGCCGGTGACGAAGGCGGTCATCACGGTGCCGGCGTACTTCAACGACGGGCAGCGGCAGGCGACGAAGGATGCGGGGCGAATCGCGGGCCTCGAGGTGCTGCGCATCGTCAACGAGCCCACCGCGGCGGCCCTGGCGTACGGCTTCGGAAAAACGGTCAACGGCAAGATCGCGGTGTTCGACCTCGGCGGCGGCACGTTCGACATCTCGGTGCTCGAGATTGGCAACGGCGTGTTCGACGTCATCGCGACGGGCGGCGATACGTACCTGGGCGGCGAAGACTTCGACAACCGCATCATCGAGCACCTGGTCTACGGGTTTGCGAAAGAACATGGCGTCGACCTGCGCAAAGACCGCATGGCGCTGCAGCGGCTGAAGGACGCGGCCGAGAAGGCGAAGATCGAGCTGTCGAGCTCGAAAGAAGCGCAGGTGAACCTGCCGTTCATCTGCACGCCCCCGGGTGGCGGCACGGCGCTGCACCTGCAGAAGCCGCTGACGCGCGAGAAGATGGAAGAGCTGACGGCCGACCTGGTCGAGAAGTGCATCGCGATGTGCGACCAGGTGCTCGCTGAGGCAAAGGTGAAGCCGGGCGACCTGAAGGAAATGGTGTTGGTCGGCGGCATGACGCGGATGCCGAAGGTCGTCGAGGCGGTGAAGAAGTACTTCAAGCGCGACCCGTGCAAGGGCGTGCACCCCGACGAAGTGGTCGCCCTCGGGGCGGCGGTTCAAGCCCATTCCCTCACCAGCGAAGAATCGCAAGTGCTGCTGCTGGACGTGACGCCGCAGAGCCTGGGCGTGGCGATCGCGGGCGGCTACGTGCGGCGGCTGATTCCGAAGAACACCACGGTGCCGACGTCGACCACCGAGGTCTTCAACACGTCGAAAGACGGCCAGACGACGGTGAAGATCATGGTTCTGCAGGGCGAGGCCGAGATCGCGCATCAGAACGAGCTGCTGGGCGAGTTCATTCTCACCGGTCTGCGCGAGGCGAAGCGGGGCGAGGTCGAGATTGAAGTGACGTTCGACATCAACTCGGAAGGCATCGTGTCGGTGTCGGCGCGCGACAAGGAAACGGGCCAGCGGCAGTCGATCACCGTCACCGCGTCGGGCGGCCTGACGGAAGACGAGCTGCAGAAGATCATGGAAGAGCAGGGCGACTACCTGCTCGAGGCAAAGGTCTCGGAAGAGCTGAAGCTGAAGCGCAACGAGCTCGATGCCGTGCTGAAGGAAGTGTCGGGGCTCTTGCCGCAGGTGCAGAAGCTCACCGAAGGCTCGGAGTTCGGCGTCGATGCCGTGTCGAAGGCGGTCAAGTCGATTGAAGCCGCGCGGCGCTCGCTCGAGGTCGGCAGCCTTTCGACGGTGACCGAGTCGGTGGACACGCTGAATCGCACGCTCAACCTGTTCCGCGGCGTGATGCAAAGAATCGGAAATCGGTGAGCAACGCCCGCGCCACGCAGCTCGTCGAGGCCGGCATGTGGCTCCGCTTGTCCGGAGACCACGAAGGGGCGCGGCGGCTCTTCGACCAGGCGCTGAAGCTGGACCCGGGCAACGAAAAGGCGCGTCAGCTGCTCGACGCCGAGCTCGGCCTGCTGAATCCGGCGCCGCCGCCGCCCGCCGTGAAAGAGCCCGAGCCCGAGCTGTCGAATCCCTTTGCGCCGCCGCCGACGACGACGGCAATGGATTTGGACTGGGGCAGCGCGACGGGCTTTGCGCCGACGCCGATTCCCTTCATGGCTCCTCCGGAATCGCGCCCGTCGGCTCCCACCCTTCCGAATGCGCCGGTGGTGGCCGCCGCAGATGAGTTCGATCTCGAGCTGCCTGTCGAGCTCGACATCGAGTCGGTGCCTCCGCCCGACGAGGCCGTGTCGGGCACGCTGGTGTTCGGGAACCCGGCGGTCGAGCCGTCGACCTCGCCGACGATGATGTTTCAGCAGGGCCCTGTCGCGGCGTCGTCGCCCGAGGTGGTGCCGTGGGCGGCGACCGAGCCCAGCGAGGGCGGGACGATGCAGTTCGCGCAATCGCTTGCGTCGCCGCCGCCCCCGTTCGACCACCTGGCGAGCGGCGGCGGCACGATGCAGTTCGCGCGGCCTCCGTACGCCCCCGACAGCGGCGGCGGCACGATGCAGTTCGCGCGATCTTCCCAGCCGCTTCCCTCGCCGCAGCCCCAATACGGCCCAGACAGCGGCGACGGCGGCACGATGCAGTTCGCGCGGCCGACCCAGCCGATGGCGTCGCCGCAGCCCCCGTACGAGCCAGACCGCAGCGGGGGGACGATGCAGTTCGCGCGTCCTGGGGAAGCGTCGTCAGACGAGCCCCGCGGCAACGGCGGGACGATGCAGTTTCCCAGGCCAGAGGCCGAGCCGCTGGACATCTGGGACGACGCGCCGGTGCAGACGTCTTCCGCGTCGGCGATCTTCGCGATCCCGTCGATTCCGCCCGTGGGTGGGCCGCCGCCGTCAGAGCCGCGCTTTGCTCCGAACGCGACGAGCGCGTGGGACCACCGTTCGAACCCCGGCATCAAGATCGCCGAAGCGGCCTCGGGCCTGGGCGCGGCGCTGGATCTCGTCACGGCCGATCGTCCCGTGGCCTCGCCGCCCATCGCGAAAGTAAATACCGACGAGGTCCGCACGCTGGTGCGCGGCGCGAAAGATCTGCTCAACCTCGACGATCACACCGGCGCGATGGATCTGATTCTGAAGGCGCAGGAAATCGCCCCCAACGACCCCGAAGTCCAGTCGTTGCGCACCCGCAGCGAGTCGACGCTCGAGGCGATGTTCGAGTCGAAGCTCGGCAAGCTGTCGATGGCGCCGCGCGTGAAGCTCAAGGACGACGAGATCATCTGGCTCAACCTCGACCACCGTGCGGGCTTCGTGCTCGCGCAGATCGATGGCCAGGTGACGTTCGAAGATCTCTTCTCGGTGTCGGGCATGTCGCGCCTCGACACCGCGCGCATTCTCGCGCAACTGATCGAAGAAGGCGTCATCACCAGCTGAGCTTGTCTTGCTGGCGCTTCGCCGGGTCATCCCGAACGCTTGGGTTCGTTACGTGTGGCGGATGACCGCGAGCCACGTGCCGCGAACGACGGGCTTGCCATGCTGGTTCTTCGACTCGGTTTTGAGGACGAGGAAGTCCTTTCCGACCTTGTCGTAGATCTCGGTGATGACGCCCGTCGAAGTCATCACGTCGCCGGGCTTGATGGGCTCGAAGAACTCGAATTCCTGTTCGCCGTGCACGAGCATCGCGAGGTTGATTTTGAGCTCGGGGTCCGTCACCGCCTGGCCGAACGGCGCGATGTTGAAGACGACCGCGAAGTTCGGCAGGCCGATGAGCCCGCCGTACGGGCCCTTCTGCGCCGCCTCGTCGTCGTGCAGCAGCGGGTTCAACCCTTTGGGTGCGCCCGTGCCCGTAAACCCCATCGACGGAACGCCGCCCGAGATGGCGTAGGCGAACTCGCGCAGTTTTTCCGCACCGACGACGTAGGTGGTCGGGCCGTACGTCTTGCCGATGTATTTCTTGTCGATGGGCATGTCAGACCTTTCCCTCGACCACGGTGTTCTTGAGCACGTCTTCGCCGCGCTGGTTCTTCGCCGTGAGCTCGGCCGTCAGCGTGCCGCCTTCGATCGCAGTCACCTTGCCGACGATGGTGATCGTGTCTTCGATCATCACGGGGCGCGAGAAGCGCACCTTCACCTTCGACACCTTGCCCGGGTCGCCCAGGTAGTTGACGAACCCTTCGACGGCCCAGCCCATGGTGCACAGGCCCTGCAGAATGCTGCCGCCGAGGCCCGCAGCGCGGCCGGCGTCGGGGTCGATGTGGATGGGGTTGAAGTCGCCCGACGCCGCCGCGTAGTAAATCGGCCGGTACCGATCGCACTCGCGCACGTGGGTGAAGGTGTCTCCGACGCTGTAGCTGTTCGCCATGCGGGAAGCTTTTACGGCGTGCGGGAAGGCCGGTCCAACGGATCCTCGACCTCGCTGGCCGCCGTCTCTTTTCGCTGCTGGTACGACGCGCGCGCGTAGTCGACGAGCTTGTCGAGGTAGCTCGCCAGCGGAGGACACCGCACGCCCGTGCCGTCGAGCAGCTCGAGCGCCGCGTGGCAGTTGTAGAGCGCGAGGTGGTTCACCGAGTTGATCGCCGCCCGCTGCGGTCGCGCCAGCTTCTCGATGCCCGGCAGGCGCAGCACCACGTCGGCCGCGCGCGCAGACAGGTTGAACCGCGGCAGCTTCTTCTTCGCCTTTTCGGCGATGCGTTCGTAGACGCGGCGCGCGCTCATCGGGTTCGGGTCGACGAGGTGCACGGTGCGGCCGACGGCGTCCTTGTTGCGCGACAGGCTCCACACCGCCTTCACCACGAAGTCCACCGGCACCACGTTCAGCGGAGCGACCCCATTTCCCGGCAGCGGCAGCGGCACCACCAGCGGCGACAGCACCAGCAACATGCCGATGTAATAGGGCCCGTCGAAGCGATCGATTTCGCCCGTCGCGCTGTCGCCCACCACCGTCGACGGCCGGTAGATGGTGATCGGCAACGTCTCGGACGCGCGCTGCACCAGCTTCTCGGCCTCGAACTTCGTCTCTTCGTACGCATTGCGAAACGTCTGCCCGACGTCGAGCTCGTCTTCCGCGATGACGCCCACGCGATCGCCCGACACGTAACAGGTCGAGAAGTGGTTGAAGCGTTCGAGCTTCTTGCAGTCGCGGCCGAGCTCGAGAACGTTGCGCGTGCCTTCGACGTTCACCTTCCGCGCAACCTCTCGCGGCATGCCGAGGTACGAAATCGCGGCGAGGTGGAAGATCTGCGTCACCTCTTTGCAGAGCCGCTGGTACTCGGCGCCCGCGAGGCCCAGGTGCATGTCGACGATGTCGCCTATCAGCAGCTCGACCGGAGCGCCCTTCAGCTTGTTCACGTAGCCTTCGGCTTCCCGGTGGAACTTCGGCTGCACCAGCAGGAAGATTTTGCCCTGCGGGTCCGCCTCGGCCACGTGCGCGACGAGCCGCTTGCCGATGAACCCCGGGTACCCCGTGACGAAGTAGGTCGCCATTTATGGCGCGGACCTTAGCGTTTCCCACAGCTGGTCGACCTGAAGCTGTGTCGCTTCGAGCGTGCCGCCGTTGTCGATGATCCACGTGGCGAACTTCCGCTTCTCGTTCTGCGACATCTGCGATGCGATGCGCTGTCTGGCTTGTTCGTCGGTGAGGCCGTTGCGCGCGATCAGCCGCTGGCGCTGCACGGCCTCAGGGGCGGTGACGAGGATCACGCCTTCCATCGCTTCGTGCAGCCGGTTCTCGATCAGCAGCGGGGCGTCGTAGACGATCACGGGCGTGCCCTTCTCGACCAGCGCCTGCGTGCGTTCGATGACCTCGGCCTGGATGCGCGGGTGGGTGATCGCGTTCAGCGCCTCGCGTTCGACGGGGTCGGCAAAGATCCGTTCGCCCAGCTTCGCGCGGTCGAGCATTCCATCGACGACGACGCCGGGAAAACGGACGGCGATTTCAGCGAGGGCAGGCTGACCTGAGTCAACGACGTCGCGGGCGATCTGGTCGGCGTCCAGCAGCGCCGCCCCATGCGCGACCAGCATCTTCGAGACGGTGCTCTTGCCGGTCGAGATGGAACCGGTGAGGCCGACGAAGCGGGACGCCATTACTTCTTGACCGGAAGGAACGCGAAGGACTGCACGGTCTTGCCGTCTTCGCGGAAGAAGATGGCGAGGCCCAGCCGGCCATAGAGGAAATACGCGATCTTCTTGTCCTGCGTGCGCTTCAGGTAGCAGCCGTCTTGCTCACCGGGTGAGCACTGGGCGCCGTAGCTCTTCTCGATCGCTTCCTGGTCGATGATCGGCTCGGGGAACACGTCGATGCGGTCGACGACGCCCGACGCCTTATCGACTCGGAACTGCGACTGCACCGTGCCGCGAATCGCTTTGTCTTTGAGGTAGGTGAGGACTTCGTGGCTGCCGGTCGCTGTCACCTTCGACGGCTCTCCGAACTTCTTCACCACGTCGACCCGGCCGCTGGTGCCGGGGTCGATGCCATTCCATGGCTTGGCGAAGCCGGCCGTGGCGAACAGAAAAACGAAGGCGAGAATCGGCGAACGCATGCAGCCGGCATCATGGCACGCCAGTCGAAAATTCCACCCGTGCTTGCGATGAAGCGTGCTACCTCGATGGCGATGCGTTCGCGTGCGGTGGCATTGGGCTTTGGCCTCACCCTGGTGCTTGGGTCCACGATCGCCTTCGGGTACGACTTCCTCGGCGCCGAGAGCTGTCAGGGCTGTCACCTCGACGCGTACGCCGCGTGGAAGGCCTCTGCGCACGCCCGCGCCAAGGACTCGTTGACGCCGGCGGCGCAGAAAGACGCCCGCTGCCTGTCATGCCATTCGCCGAACGAGAACGAGCAGGGCGTGGTCGGAGTCAGCTGCGAGAGCTGCCACGGCGGCGGCCAGTACTACGTCTCGCAGTACGTGATGAAGGACCCCGAGCTCGCGCGGTTGGTCGGCCTGGTCGACCCGTCCGAGAAGGGTTGCCGCACCTGCCACGACGCGTCGTCCCCGTCGTTGAAGCCCTTCAACTTCGCTGCAAAGCTCACCTCGATTGATCACTGGTCGGTGGCGAAGGCAAAGAAGGTGTCCCCGTGACCGCAAAAGTTCTCAAAGCCGAGTTCCTCACCACTGCGACGTCGCCGAAGGGGTATCCGACCTCGCCGGCGCCCGAGGTGGCCTTCGTCGGCCGGTCGAACGTCGGCAAGTCGTCGATGATCAACAAGCTCGCGATGCGCAAAAAGCTGGTGCGCGTCTCGAACACGCCGGGCCGCACGCGCACGCTGAACTTCTTCGACGTGACGCTTGGGTGGAAGGGCGGCACGCGCATCGTTCGCCTGTGCGACCTTCCCGGTTACGGCTTCGCGAAAGCCTCGAAGACCGATCGCGCCGACTGGCAGGAAATGATCTCGCAGTACCTCGAGACGCGCCGCGATTTGAAGGTGATCGTCACGATCATCGACGCCGAAGTCGGCCCGACGTCGGACGACATCAAGATGCTCGACTACCTGGTGGCGCAGAAGCCGAAGCTGCTCGTCGCCGCGACGAAGATCGATCGCCTCAACAAGGCGCGCCGTAAGCCCCGCGTGCTCGAGCTGCAGCAGAAGCTCGAGTTGCCTCCGGGCACCGTCATCGGCTTCTCGTCGGTCGAAGGCATCGGCCACGCGGAGATGTGGGACACGCTGCTGGCGTCGGTGTAGCGAAGTGAGCTCGTCTTTCGAAAAGAAGGGCGTCACGCGCGCCGAGCTGGTGCGAAAGCTCAGCGAGCTGTCTCCGCGGGCGCGCGTCGACTCGATGATCGAAGAGGTCGATGGCCGGGCGCTGGTCCGTTCGATTCCCGCCGAAGACGTGTACGCCACGATTCTCGACGTCGGGCTCGCCGACTCGTTCGAAGTGGTCCAGCTGTCGACGCCCGAGCAGTTCCGCACCTACCTCGATCTCGCGGTGTGGAGCCGCGATCGCCTCGACCCGCTGGAAGTGCTGCGCTGGCTGCAGGCGGCCCGCGATCCCGACGACGAAGAAGGCTACGCGAAGAAGATCGCCGGGCTGGACGCCGAGGTGATCGAGCTCGTCTACAAGAAGCTCGCGCGCGTCTACGACCTCGAAGAAGACCCCGATGCGAACCCCGCCGGCATCACGCTCGAGATGCCCGAAGGCCGGTTCCTGCTCGAGTTCCTCGTCGATGGCGTGGACGAAGCGGCGCTGCGCCGGCTCACCAACGATCTGATCGCCGCCAACCCGTTCGAGTTCGCGCGCTTCCTCGAAGCCGTGAAGTGGGAACTTCCGACCGAGCTCGAAGAGACGGCGTACCAGTTCCGCCAGTCGCGCCTGCAGGATCTCGGGTTCCCCCCGCTGGAAGAAGCCGTGAAGCTGTTCGCGTGGCTGGACCCCGCCAAGCTGGCGCCGGTCGGCCCCACGACCGGGCTGGTCGACCCGAATCTGCGCGCGGACTACGTCGAGTCGGCCTTCAAGGGGCTCGACCTGCACGAACGGCAGGTGCTCGAGGCCGAGGTGCGCTACCTGGTGAACTGCGCGCTGGTGGCCGAAGGGGCCGAGCCCGGAGATCCTCCCGCGATTCGGCGCATCAGCGAGCAGGCGCGCGACTACCTGAATCTGGGCATGGAACACCTGTGTGGCGGCGACCCATCGCGGGCCAGCGACGCCGTTCGCGAGCACACGCTCAAGAAGACGTTTCAGCTCGGCTTCTCACTGACGCTGCAGCTGAAGCGGCTGGTCGAACGCATGGCGAGTGAGCCGATGGCGAAGTTCGCCGACACGTGGCTCGCGCTGGACGAAGAAGCCGCGGCGCTGGCGGCGTTGCTGCGGAAGCGGCCGCTGAAGACGCTGAAGGTTCCGGGCGCCGAGCCGGTGCCGTTTCGTTCGCGTCGCGAGCTTCTGGAAAGTGAAGCGCTGCTGGGGCGGGTGCGGCAGCAGCGGGCGGTGCTGCAGGCGCTGCTCGCTCCGTCGCCGGCCGAGGTGGTGGCGCGGTTCGGGGTGAAGCTGTCAGAGCTGACGCCGCAGCGGTTGCTGGCCGCGGTGGTCGCCAACGCCGAGCTCGATGATGGGCTCGAGGTGAAGCCGTTCGATGCCGCGAAGCTGCCCGCGCTGTGCGAGCAGTTTTTCGAGAAGACGGCGACGTCTGCGCGCCTGAAGGCGAACGTGGGGGCCAAAGCCGTCGCGCTGCTTCCCGGCCCGAAAGACGAGCTCAAGACGATGGTCGACCGCGTGCTCACGTCGCTGCTCGCGGACATCGGCAAGCAGTGGGCGAAGGACGCCGTCGTCGACCCGAAGAAGATTTCGGCGTTGCCGATCGAAGGCGAGAAGCCGCTTTAAGCCGCTGAGCCGATGGCGTCGGCCAGCGTTGCGTGGCCCGACTGCTGTAGCCGCGCTTCCAGCCCGTCGAGCACCTGCTTCACCAGCCCCGGCCCGCCGTACACGAAGCCCGTGTAGAGCTGGACCAGCGACGCGCCTGCGCAGATTTTTTCCCACGCGTCGTCGGCGTTGAAGATGCCCCCGACGCCGACGATGGGCAGCCGGCCCTTTGCGCGGGTGAAGGCGCGCCGCACGACTTCGGTGGAACGCGCGCGAACAGGGGCGCCCGAAAGACCGCCTGCCTCGCCGCCGACGGGGTGGAAGAACGGACGGCGCAGGGTGGTGTTGGTGGCCACCAGCGCGTCGAGCCCGCAGCCGATCGCGACGTCGACGGCCGCGTCGACGGCTTCGTCGGTGAGATCCGGGG
>JAYUXE010000708.1:0-1648 GCA_043753165.1 Archangiaceae bacterium
CCAGAACGACGACCCACATCAGGTGAAGACGCAGCATGCGGAAAAAACCCCCAGACGACGAATGAGTTCTCGCGCCTAGCCGACCGTCGGGGGCCCGGGCAAGGATCAGTTCGGGTCTGACACCTGCGCCGCGTCCCAGAGCTCGCGGTACTTCTCTCTCACCGAAGGGTCGAGTTGTTCAGCGAGCTCCAGCGGAAGGAAGGACGCGCGAATCAGCTCGAGCACGTCAGCGAGGTCTTTGATTCGATGCGGGGCCGTCATGCCGGACGCGAGCTTGAGCTCGAGCAGCCCGGGCAGAGGCATCAGAAACAAGCTGCCAACACGAGCTCCGGCCACCGCGGGGTCAGGAAACACGACCGCCTTCGGCTTCCCATCGCCCGGAAAGTCGCCCGAAATCAGGAAGTCGATCGCGACGTTGTTGGCGGTGTCGCGCAGCGACTTGCTGCCCGGAAATTTCTCGACATAGCCGCGGCCAATGGCGCGGGCTTTGAGCGCCTGGTGTCCAGCGCGGGTGACCAGAAGGTCGATGTCCTCGGTGAATCGGCGGTAGCCGTGAAGGTTGAGCGCCATGGCGCCGACGAGGCAGTACGGAATCTGTTCCTCGTCCAGGAGCCGCGTGACGGCCTCGAGCGCCAGGTCGACCTTCGATGTGCCCATGAAGAACCGTGTGCCTTCCCGCGCCGCCGCCCAAATGCGTGCGTCCGCTTCGTCCTTGTGACGCATCGTTGAAACGTACCACGCGCCTGGGCTCTGTCGTCCATTACGTGAAATTGACAAATACAGTATAAACCCGCATTGGATTTACCGTATGGACCGGACCCTGCGTCAGAGTGTCGAGCTCTTTCATCTTCACTTTCTGCGACAGCTTTGTTCCGGGCCTGACCGAGCCCGCTTCACGCTGAAAGGGGGCTGCAACCTTCGCTTTTTCTTCGGGAGCATTCGCTACTCGGAAAACATGGACCTCGACGTCAGCGTGATGACGCGCACAACCCTCAAGAACAAAGTCGACCGCCTCCTCGATTCGCCCGCGCTTCGGCTGCCCCTGAAGACGGCCGGAATCACCCTGATCGAGGTCACCGGGCCAAAGCAGACCGAGACGACCCAACGCTGGAAGATGGGGCTCCTGGTGAAGGGGCAGTCTGCGGCCCTGCGAACGAAGGTGGAGTTCTCGCGGCGCGACGCAGATGAGGGCGAGGTGGCGGCGGTCGAGGCCATGCCGGCCGAGCTGCCGCGTGAGTACGGGCTGCCGCCGCCGGTGGTGAACCACTACCTGGCCATCGCCGCGACCACGCAGAAGATTCGCGCGTTGATTGGCCGGCCTCAAACGCAGGCGCGCGACGTTTTCGATTTGCAGCTGCTGCGGTCGAAGTCGAAGGTTTTCTGGTCCGTCGACGCAGCGCTGACTGCAGAGCTGCCAACGGCAATCGAGCGCGTCCTGTCGCTGTCCTACGATGACTACGTGTCGCAGGTGGTCGCGTATCTGGCGCCAGAGCAGCTCGCGGCCTCGAAGGATCGACAGGTCTGGGATGCCATGCAGCTCGAGGTGGTTGAGTTGCTGCAGGGTCTTCGCCGTTGAAGGCCTCGTGGGCCTACTCTCGGCTGCTGGCGTCAGGCCAGGAAATGGTTCGGACCAACGAGGTTGCATCGA
>JAYUXE010000709.1:0-1647 GCA_043753165.1 Archangiaceae bacterium
AATGAACTCTTCGCAGCTCGCCTCGGTGACGTGGCGCATCACCTTCAGCACCTGCTCGAACTCTGCCTGCGACGACACCTTGTACGTGTCCGCGCTGCCCGCGCCCGAGATGGGCTTCAGAATCAACGGGAAGCCAATCTTCTCAGCCGCCGCGCGCGTCTCGGTTTCGGTGCGGACGCGGAAGGAATGCGGCACGCGCAGGCCGGCCGCCTTCACGCGTTCCTTCATCAGTTGCTTGTCGCGAAAGCCGGTGACGGTGTCGACGGACATGCCGGGGATGCCGAACTTCTCGCGCAGACGTGCGGCGAGGATCTGCAGCGGTTCCCAGTTGCTGATGATGTGGTCGACGCGCTTGCCGCGCAGCCAGCCGCCGACGCGCTCGATCACGTCGTCCTCGTCCATGATCCGCGGCACCTGCAGGTAGTCGGCGAGGTACGGCTTCAGCGACGCGGGCAGACCGGCCCGGGGGGCATCGCCGATTCCGAGGACGTTGGCGCCGACCTCGGCGAGGCCGCGGGTGTACTGCTGCATTTCCGGCGGGTACTGCGGAGCGAGGAACACGACGTTCATGGGCCGAACAGCATAAGCGCGATGTCCCGTCTCGACTCGGCCCAAGTCTGGGGCTAGGTCTTTGCCCCATGAGAACTGTCGTCTTCGTCGCGCCCTACCCCGCCGAAGCCAGCATGCGGTTTGCCCGTTCGTACGCCGAGCTCAAGGGGGTTCGCCTGATCGGGCTCGTTCAGAAAGAGCCGCGCGGCGAAGCCGCCGAGCCCTTCACCGACTTCGTTCACGTCACCGACGCGCTCGACACGCGCCAGCTCGTCATCGCGACCGAAAAGGTCCGCAAGAAGTATGGCGGCCTGCACCAGGTCGTCGGCGTGCTCGAGCCCCTGCAGGTGCCCCTGGCCGAGGTGCGCGAGCATTTCGGAATTCCCGGCACCGACGCGAAGACGGCCGATTTGTTTCGCGACAAAGCGAGGATGAAGGAAGCGCTGCACGCGGCCGACTTGCCGTGCGCGCGCCACCAGCTCGTCACGTCGCTCGCCGATGCGGTCGCCTTCATCCAGAAGGTCGGCCTGCCCATCGTGCTGAAGCCGCCGGCCGGAGCTGGCTGCAAAGCCACCTGGCGCATCCGCACGCTCGAAGAGCTCAAGGGCGCGATCGACGCCGTGCATCCGACGCCGCAGAACCCGACGCTTGCCGAAGAGTTCTTGAAGGGCCGCGAGTACTGCTTCGACACCATCACCGTGAAGGGGAAGGTGCTGTTCGAGAACGTGTCGCGCTACTTCCCCGGGCCGCTGGAGGTCACCGAGAACCCGTGGATTCAGTGGGCGGTGATTCTGCCCCGCGTGCTGACGCCCGACCTCGACGACGCGCGCGCGATGGGCCGGAAGGCAATCAAGGCGCTGGGCCTCGGCACCGGCTTCACGCACATGGAATGGTTCCGCCGCGAAGACGGCTCGCTGGCCATCGGTGAGATTGCGGCCCGCCCTCCCGGAGCGAACTTCGTCGAGATGATGGGCTTCGCGCACGACGCCGACATGTACAAAGCGTGGGCGCGCGCGGTGGCCGACAACGCCTTCGACGGTCCGTTCGAACGCAAATACGCGGTGGGTTGTGCGTACCTGCGCGGCATCGGAAGCGGGC
>JAYUXE010000710.1:0-9431 GCA_043753165.1 Archangiaceae bacterium
TGGGTGCGCGGTCACAACGGCAACGAAGGCAACGAACGCGCAGACGCGCTGGCAGCCGAAGCGGCGCGGGAAGCGAAAGCTTTGATCAAGCGTCAGGCCTCGGAACGCTGAAAGCTGCGCGCGCCTTTCGGTTTGCCGGTTCCGTGACTTGGGGGTTTCGCCGGCGCCTCGAAGGTACCGCCACGCCGAGCTCGCGGGAGACAACCGCGTCGTCGTTCACCGTGCCGAGCAGCCTCCGGGGGGGGGCGTTGCCGCGGAACACCTGCGAGAAATCGAAAGCACAGCGGGTTCTCTCAACGGACCTTTTTGCGGGCATTGGTGGAAGGCGAAGGCCGATTCTCTTCGACGAAAGCGGGCGTTCTGAGCGCGATTTCGCTCGAAAGTGGGGGTGGGGCGTGCCTGCTTACCCAGGGGGGCGGCCGGCGAGCCCCACCCCCTCAAAACCAGCGCGCGGCGCGTCGTCGACGTCGGCGGCCGAGCAGCACCCGGTGTCGCTGGCGCCCCCCCCATGACCGCATCGTGAGACCCACCACCCGTTGCTGGCCGCCAGGAGCCCGGCCGCAGCGACGGACGAGTCGACCGCGTCTTTCCGCTGGGTGAGTCTTGCGACTGTCGCGCGCAGGACGTTGTCTGCGCCGCAGAGAAGGAGGTCCACTCTTCCCTCAATGCCCGAGGGCCGTTGAGAGAACCCGCAGAGCTTCCGATTTCTCGCAGGCGTTGCTCGGCGTCACGTCGGTTCGACTCTTCGACCCAATGCGGTCGAATCAAGAAACCAATCGCAGCCCAAAGGGTTTACGCGTTCATGCGCGCCAACCTTCTGGTTCTGTTGTGCCTCACCGCCTGTGGTCCCGTCGCTTCTCCCACTGCCGACGCCGGCCCCGTGACGGCCACCTCGTACCACCGCGACATACAGCCGCTGCTCGAACGGTCGTGCACCGGCTGCCACAAAGCGGGCGGCATCGCGCCGCTGGCCTTCGACACGCCCGCACTGGCACAGAGCTACGCGACCTCGATGTTGATGGCGATTGCCAGCAAGCGCATGCCGCCGTTCTACGCGAGCGCCGACTGCAACTCGTACCAGCACGACCCGCGGCTGTCGGCGGACGAGACCGCATTGATGAAGGCGTGGGTCGACGAAGGCGCGCCGCTTGGCAACCCAGCCGACGCGCGCCACGCCCAGCTTCCGCCGGCCATCGTCGTCCGGCCCGACGTCACGATGTCGATTGGCGCCGACTTCGACGTCCGCACGTGATTCCCGGCAACGTCGCCCTCGTGCACCACGTGCTCGCCTACACCGTGGCACCGGCACAGGTGGCCGAGCTCGAGAAGCTCGACGCCGATGCGCCCGGCCCTGGCTACCCATGCAAGCAGGGTGGCGTCGGCATCAGCGGCACCGTGCAGAACCAGATCGCCGGCTGGGTGCCCGGCTCGACGCCGACCCGGCTGCCCACCGGCACGGCGTTGAAGCTGCCCGCCGGCAGCCGCATCGTGATTCAGATTCACTACAACCTGAACGCGCTGGGCCATGAGGGCGTCTCGCCCATGGACCAGACGAAGCTCGCGCTCGAGACCGCTGCGGCGAACACGCTCACCACCGCCCGCATCCTTCCGATGCTCAAGCACAACCTCGACATTCCGGCCTTTGCGCCCGAGTCCGTACAGGTCGCCGAGCTGCCCGCGGGTCTGTTCTACGCAGACGCCACCGTCTACGCCGTCATGGGCCACATGCATCAGCTCGGCACGCGCGTGAAGCTCGAGCGCGTCGCCGCCAACGGCACCACGCAGTGCATGCTCGATGTGCAGAACTGGGACTTCAACTGGCAGCGCACGTACGAGCTCACCACGCCCATCAAGCTCGCCAAGACCGACAAGCTGCACATCACCTGCACGTACGACAACTCGCCGCCGAACCAGCCCGTCATCAACGGCGTTCAGCAGACCTCGCGCAATGTCACCTGGGGCGAGAGCAGCTTCGACGAGATGTGCATGACGTACATGACGTTCACTCAGTAGCGTCGGGTGGATGAGAATCGTCATCACCGGCTCAAACCGCGGCATCGGCCTCGAGCTCACCCGCCAGTGCCTGAATCGCGGCGACACGGTCATCGCCACCGTGCGCGACCCGAGCGCCGCCAAAGAGCTCAACGCGCTCGCGAACGAACGCCTCACCGTGCTCGCTTGCGATGTCGGCGACGACGCCAGCGTCCGCGCGTTCGCCGCAAGGGTGACGGGCCCCATCGACGCGCTCATCAACAACGCCGGCGTGATGGGCGCGATGACCAGCCTCGAGAACGTCGACACGGCCGACGCGCTGACCACCTATTCCGTCAACGCACTCGGCCCGCTGCGCGTCACTGCCGCGTTGCTTCCCCGGCTCAAGGAAGGAAAGACGAAGAAGGTGCTGCACATCACCAGCGGCATGGCGTCCATCAGCGACAACACCTCGGGCGGCGCGTACGGCTACCGAATGTCGAAGGCCGCGCTCAACATGGGCAACCGCAGCATGGCGGTCGACTTGAAGCGCGACGGCATCATCGCCGCCGTCATCAACCCGGGCTGGGTGAAGACGGACATGGGCGGCGAGGGTGCTCCGCTTGGAGTCGTCGAATCGGCGTCGGGAATTCTCGCGCAGCTCGACGCGATGTCGGCGAAGACCAGCGGCGAGTTCCTCGACTACAGCGGCAAGCAGTGGTCCTGGTAGAGGCGTTTCTTCTCTCGGTCGAATGGAAGGACACCGCGCGCGGCGTCGAGCTGACGCTGTGGGCGTCATCGAACACCGCAGGTCCCGTGCGGGCGACCATCACCGGTCAGGAAGCGGTGATGTTCGTGCCGCGCCTCTGGCCGACGAAGGCCGGGCGCCGCGAGTCACGGCCCCTGCGCACCCTCGAAGGCACCGACGTCGACGCCGTCTATTTTCTCAACCAGCGCGCGCTGCTGCAGGAACGCGATCGCATTCGGCTCGATGGCGGAGTCACGCTCGAGTCCGACGTGAAGCCCACCCACCGCTTCACGATGGAACGCTTCATCAATGGTGGCTTGTCGTTTCATGGCAACGCGCGGGTCGAAGGCAGACTGACCACGTTCGTCGACCCCCAGGTGCGCGCGGCCGACGTGAATCCGCGGCTGTCGACGCTGAGCCTCGACCTCGAGACCGATGGGTGGGACGGGCAGATTCTGTCGATCGCGCTCGCCAGCGCCACGCACGAGCACGTCTACCTGGTGAGAGCCGGGGTCGATGGGCCGGGCATCTCGCACTTCAAGACCGAGAAGCGCGCGCTCGAAGCAGCGTTCGCACAGATCCGCCTCGCCGACCCCGACGTGCTGCTCGGGTGGAACGTGGTCGAGTTCGATCTGCGCGTGCTCGAGGCGCGCTGCCTCGCGGTCGGCCTGCCACTGGCGATCGGACGGGCAGGGGAAACGGCACGGGTGCTCGCGGGCTCGGGGCAGTCGGTGTCGATCGCCCGCGTGCCGGGTCGCGTGGTGCTCGACGGCGTCGCGACGCTCAAGAACGCGTCATGGGCGATGGAACGCTACACGCTCGAGCACGTCGGCCAGACCGTGCTCGGGCGCGGGAAGAAGCGCGCGCAGGGGGTCGACCCGCTTGCCGAGATTCGCCGCATGTACCGCGAAGATCCCACCGCGCTCGCCGCCTACAACCTGGAAGACGCCCGGCTCGCACGCGACATCTTTCAAAAGGCGCAGCTGGTCGAGTTCGCCGTCGCGCGCGCGAAGCTCACCGGCCTCCCGATGGATCGCCAGGGCGGCTCTGTCGCAGCGTTCGATCACCTGTACCTGCCGAAACTTCACCGACGGGGGTTCGTCGCGCCCGATGTCGGCGTGTCGTCCGACCCGACGGCATCGCCCGGCGGCCACGTGCTCGACAGCGTGCCCGGCCTCTTCACCCACGTCGCGTCCTTCGACTTCCGGTCGCTGTACCCGAGCATCGTCCGCACGTTTCAAATCGACCCGCTCGCCCTCTGGCAGCGCGGGAAGGATCCCGTGCAGGGCTTCGACGGCGGCGCATTCGCCCGCGAGGGGGGAATTCTTCCCGGCATCATCTCGCACCTGCACGACGAACGGACCCGCGCACGCACCGCCGGCGACGAGACGCTGTCGACCGCGATCAAGATTCTGATGAACTCGTTCTACGGCGTCCTCGGAGCGCCCGGCTGCCGCTTCTTCGACCCCCGCCTCGCCTCGTCCATCACCCGCCGCGGCCACGAAATCATCGAACGCTCGCGCGCGTGGTTCGCGTCGCAGGGCATGGCCGTCATCTACGGCGACACCGACTCTCTGTTCGTTCAGCTCGACCCGACGGCGAGCCCCGAAGCGCTGAACGAAGAAGGGAAGCGGCTCGCGAAGTCTCTGAACGCGTGGTGGGCCGAGCAGATCGCCGCCGAGCACCGCCTGACCAGCTTCCTCGAGATCCGCTTCGACACGTTTTTCTCGAAGTTCCTCATGCCGACCATGCGGCACTCTGAGAAGGGCTCGAAGAAACGATACGCGGGCCTGAATCGAGATGGCGCGCTCGTCGTTCGCGGTCTCGAAGCCGTGCGCACCGACTGGACCCCGCTGGCGCGCGATTCCCAGCGCGAGCTGCTGCGAAGGTTGTTCGCAGGAGAGCCGTACGAGCCGTGGCTGCTCGACCTTCGCCGAAGGCTTCTCGCGGGCGAGCTCGATGGTCAGCTCGTTTACCGCAAGCGCCTTCGCCGCGACGTCGACGCGTACACGTCGGCGCCGCCGCACGTGAAGGTCGCCCGTCAGCTCGCCGAGGCTGAGACCGAGCAACAGGCGCCGACGCACGAAGTCGAATACGTGATGACGACGCGTGGCCCCGAGCCGCTGGCGATGCGTGAGGCGCCGCTGGACTATGCGCACTACCTCGACAAGCAGCTGGCCCCGGCGATGGACGTGGCGCTTGGCCTGCTCGGCACCTCGTTCGAAATTCTCGCTGGTGATCAGCTGCGGTTGGGTCTCTGAGACAGCACCTCGGCGATCTGCATCCACCGGATGCCCGGGTAACGATCGTTGTCGAGAGGTGAGAGCACCCCGCGCCCGCTGAACATGTTGTGCGTGTACTGCATGCCCTGCCACGGCGGAAACGGGTCGTCGTTCGCGGGCATCACGAGCCGCATCACCTTGATCATCGCAGTCAACGTGCCCAACGTGCCGGCCCACGTCGGCTTGAACGGCTTGCCGACCGCCTGCGTCGCGATCTCTGCCAGCCCGCGCGCCGTGACGCGCTGCCCCACCACCTTCAAGTAGCGCGGTGTCGTTGGATCCAGCGCGGCTTCGGCGGTGAACGCAGCCACATCGTCCATCGTCGTGAAGTCGAGCACCTGGTCGGCGTTCTTCCAGTAGAGGACGCGCCCGAGCTTGAACAGAATCAGCGGGGCAGGGCCAATCAACAGCTCGGTGAACGCGCCATTCAGAATCGAGGTCGCCGCAATCGGCGCGCGGCTCAACAGCCCATCGAACTCGAGGTGCAGATCGAGGTTCCGGTTCTCGCCCGGGTGCAGCTGGCGGTAGTCGAGCGAGTAGTCGGAAGGGATGAAGCGGGGCACGCCGGCCTTGATTGCTGCATTCATCAGCCCCGTCTGGCCGACGACCAGCACGTCGCGAAGGCCGAGCAGGGCAGAGACGACGCAGGACGCATTGGCGCACGAGGCGGCCACTTCATTCACCTGATGAAGCTCGGCGACGGCGATTTCGACGCCCATCTTCCGCAGCGCCTCGACTTTGGCAGGGTCCGTGTTGCGGCGGGTCAGCGCGACGACGGTCGCCTTGCGCGCCAGCAGCGCCTTCACGATGCGGCCGCCAAGATTTCCGGTGGCCCCGGCGACGACGATTCTCTTCTCGGGCATCCCCCCGTCTAACGGGCACACCGCGTTCGCGTGGTCACAAACGCTGAGGCATCTTTCACCAGGTAACCCTTCGCATCGGTCGCGTAGTACGTCGGGCCTTCGCCGCCCGTGGCGCGCGCCTTCCGCACGACCTTGCCGGTTTCATCGAGCCAGTACCGCGCTTCGACCCACGCGCTGGGCACCGCGCCGACCTTGATGAACACGAATCGCAACCTGCCCGCGGCGTCGTAATAGCTTTCGACCTTCTCGGACGAGTCAGAGCCGCCCGAGCTGCGCACGAAGTAGCGAACGACACCCTTCGCATCCGAGGCCAGCGCGTACGTGCTGAATTCTTCCGTGCAGTCGGCCGATTCGACCGGCACCCATTGCTTGGCGTCGATCGCCGCGCGCACTTCGGTGAAGACGGCGCGCGACGCTTCGACGGGCGTGGGAGCAGCGGTGAGCAACAGCAGCGTCAGCAGCATGCGACCAAGCTTAGCGGGCTAGAAATCGAGGTGGATGTGGTTCGTCTCAGAGTTGCGGAACCCGCCGTACTTGGCGGCGACCGACTGAATCATCGACGCGTTCGGCACGTCGAGGTCGACGGCCGTGCCGCTGTAGTGGTTCGAGCCCGTGCTGTGGTGGCCACCGGTGAGCGCGTTGATCTGAATGTGGCCGCGCTTCGCCATCTCGACCAGCGCCTTCATCATCGAAAGCTTCGGCGTCACGAAGCCGCCCGTCGCGGGCACGAACGCTTTGTCGCCGCGGGCGAGACGTTCGAGGTTCTTGCGGTCAGAGCCGGTCGACAGGCCCGACCAGAAGCCGACGTTCTTCGACTTCAGCAGGAACTGGGCGCAGCCCTTCACCGTGTTCGTGTTCATCGGCCGGATGACGTGGTTCACGCGGCTGAGGCCGAGCTCCTTGCGCACGCGGTTCGTCGCCGCGAGGCCCATCTTGTATTCCGCAGGGCGCAGGTGCTTCAGCGCGCGCGACTTCAGCTTCGCGTTCACCCGACGGTCGTGCTTGATCTCTGCGTGATCGTTCTTGATGACGGCGCGGTCGTGGGCGATCGCCTTCCGGTCGATCGCGATCTCAGCGCGTTTGCCGACGATGGTCAGGTGCTGCTTCGCTTTCGCATCGCGGTCGGCCTGAATCTTCGTGTCGAAGCCCGACGCCGTGTCGGTGCGGCGCCGGTTCACATCGGCCAGCTGCTGCAGCAGGGCAGGGTTCTGCTGAACGCCCGCGGCCACCGCGTCGTAATCGAACGTGTCCGCCTCGAGCTGCGCAGAGATCGCCGACTTCTGCTGATTCACCGGCTTCAGCGCCTTCTCTTTCGCCGCCACGTTCTTCGCCAACGATTTATCGGCGCGGTCGAACAGCGCGTGCGCGACGTCGCCGGCCTTCTTGTCCTTCGTCAGCTCTTTCTGGTGGGCCGCGAGCTTCCGCGTGTCCGTGCGAAGGTCCTTGTGGTCGTTGTCGCCCTCGCGGCGCGCCTTGCGCAGCTTCGAGAGGTCGGTGTGGAGCCGCTGAACCGCAGGACTGAGCGCCATGGTGTGTCTCCGGTGTGGTGCGTTGCTGCCAGAGATTGCAGAAGCGGTGCCCTGCGCCCGGGCCATGGAGATCAACCGGTTGCCCCAGCACGGCTGTGCGTCGCAGGCGGCACTGTCACCTGCAGACTTCACCCCTGCGCGTGGTAGCCGGGCGCCGCGCGTCGACGTACGGTGCGCGCCAAATGCTCCCTCCGCGCCCAGCCGTTCATTCCGCCATCGTTCCGATTCAGCAGGCCTACCAGGCGGACCTCGTCCAGGAAGTCGCTGCCGCCATCGCAGCCGAGAAGGTGGTGGTGGTGGGGGTGGGCTGGCTCGCTCCGGGGCGAAAGGCGCGGCAGCTGCTCGAGGCCGAAAACATTCCGTACAAGTATCTGCAGTACGGCAACTACATCGTCGGCTGGCGCAGGCGGCTCGCGCTCAAGATGTGGGTCGGCTGGTCGACCTTTCCGCTCATCTTCATCAACGGCACCTTCGTCGGCGGCGCCAGCAATCTGCGGAAGCTCATCCAGGCCGGGCAGTTGAAGCCGATGCTCGAAGCGCCGCGCGCTTAGCCGGAAGTCGTGACGCGCTGACCCAGCTGTGCTTCCAGCGACCCGCGGTGCGCAGGGTCGAAGCGGGCGACGAGCGCCTCGAGGGTCGAGCTCTGCAGGTCCGGCCACATCGCGCGGCCCGCGATGATCTGCCCCAGCACCATCGCCGCGGCCGGTTGTTCATTCGCGCCTGCCATCGCATCGACCAGCGCCAGGCCCGCAGGCAGCGAGTTGGCAAACGCAGAAGCGGCCGACCGCAACAACGCGAGGCTGAACGTCGGCGAGTATTCGGGCTCAGCCGTCTCACGCGCGGCCGTCTTCAAGATCAGCTCGGCCCGCCGCGACGACGCCGATGCGCTGATCTGCTTGAGCTCGAGCTGCGCCGCTTCCGTCTTCTGCGCCTCCCACAATGCCCGCGCGCGCACCAAACGCACTTGCAGCTCGAGCGTCGCCTTGGCGTCCTGCCACGTCTTGCCGAGCGCAGAGGCCCGGGCTTGCGCGTCGGCGACCGAAATCGGCGCTGCCTCGTCGAGGAGCTCGACCACCACCTCCGGAATCTCAATCGCCAGGGCGCCGATGCCGAGGTCGAGCAGGCGCAGCTGGCCGGTGACCTTCAGCGCGTTCGCCGGGTCGTCGATGCGGGCCCTGAACGCTTCATAGCGCTCGAGCCGGGCGCCCTTGAGCTTCGACGCCGCCGGCTTCTTCGGCTTCTTTCCTGAGGCGACCATCGCCACTTTCTACTTCAGAGGCCGTTGCCGCGGCGGCTCTGAAGTAGGGTGCGCGCCTCTCGATGCGTTCCTCGATCGCCGTCGTCCTGCTCACCTTGTCCGCCGCGGCATTTGCCCAGCCGGCAGAGCCTGTCGCGACCCCGGTCGAACAGGGTTTCCTGAGCAAGCTGAAGCTGACGATCGGCCTCGGCGTCTACGGTGACGCGTACCCCGTCTCCACGGTGAAACGGTCGCTGACGGGCGGTTCGCGCTTCTGGCTCGGCACGCGCCTGCCTGGCGTGCTCGCGCTGCGCGGCGTGTTCGAGCTCGGGTACGTCACCGTGAACCCGTTTCCGGGCCGCGGCTCAGACGGCATTCAAGAAGGCGCCGGGCTCGAGGTCGCGCTCGACTACTTCCCAAACCTCAAGCCGTTCATTCGCTTCATGTACGACGCCATCGTCATCCGGCTCTCGAGTATCGGCGCCGCCGGCTCAGATGGAATCTTGCTGAACAACGGCTTCTTCGTGCACCTCGGCGCGCGGTACGGCGCGATCGAGTTGCACCTGGGCTTCGGCAGAGACTTGTCGGGCGGGTTCGCTCCGGGAATCGGCTTCAGCCTCAACTGGCTTCACTGAAGCTTCGTCAGGTAGCCAAGCAGCATCTGCGTCGTCTCGGTTGCATCCTGAGCCGCCGCGGAATGTTTGCTGACGATGGTGAACAGCAGCTCGCCGGCGAACCGCCGCTGCCGCGCGTTTGCCAGGGGAGCGACCTCGGCGATCAGGCACTCCACGATGGCCCTGT
>JAYUXE010000711.1:0-1645 GCA_043753165.1 Archangiaceae bacterium
GAGCCAACCATTCGGCTTTCTCTAACGTTTGGCGAAGGCCGCTTCGAGCCCCTTCTCGACGCTCTCGACGCCGATGATTTCGAGTTTCTTCGCTTCGAGCCGCTTCGCGCTGCCGCGCGGCAGCACCACGCGCTTGAACCCCATCTTCGCGGCCTCGGTGAGGCGCGTCTCGATTTGTCCGACCGCGCGGACTTCGCCTGCGAGGCCCACTTCGCCGAGCACCAGCGTGAAGGGGTCGAGCGGAATGTTGCGAAGGCTCGACGCGAGCGCGACGCACACCGCCAAATCGCTGGCCGGCTCGGACAGCTGCATGCCGCCCGCGACGTTCACGAAGATGTCGCAGCCGACCAGCTGCACGCCCACCTTCTTCTCGAGCACCGCCGCGAGCAGCGCCACGCGGTTCGTGTCGACGCCAATCGCCGTGCGCCGCGCCGTGCCGTACCCCGTCGGAGCGACCAGCGCCTGCACCTCGACCAACAGCGGCCGCGTCCCGTTGAGCGTCGACGTCACCACGCTGCCCGACTGCCCGGCCGGCCGTTCGGAAAGGAACAGGGCCGATGGATCTGGCACCTCGGCCAGACCGAAGCCCTTCATCTCGAAGACGCCAATCTCGTTGGTCGAGCCGAACCGGTTCTTGTGCGCGCGAAGAATGCGGAAGGGGTGGCCGCGCTCGCCCTCGAAGTAGAGAACGGTGTCGACCATGTGCTCGAGCACGCGGGGGCCGGCGATGCTGCCTTCCTTCGTGACGTGGCCCACCAGAAACGTCGGCACCCCGCTGCGCTTCGCGAACGCCATCAAGCGGCCAGCGACCTCGCGCACCTGGCTGATGCTGCCGGGGGCCGACCCGAGCTCGGGCAGGAACATCGTCTGAATCGAGTCGACGACCAGCGCGCAAGGCTTCAGCGCTTCGGCGGCGGTGAGAATGCGTTCGGCGTCGGTCTCGGCAAAGAGGTGGAGGTTGTCGCTCTTCACGCCCAGGCGGTCGGCCCGCATGCGCGTCTGCTTCAGCGACTCTTCGCCCGACACGTACAGCGTGGGGGATTTTTGCGAGAGGCGTTCGAGCGCGGCGAGCAGCAGCGTCGACTTGCCGATGCCGGGGTCACCGCCGAGCAGCACGAGGCTGCCTTCGACGACGCCGCCTCCCAGCACGCGGTCGAGCTCGGCGATGCCTGTCTTGCGGCGGTCTTCGGCATCGCTGCTGACTTCCTTCAGACGCACGGGCTTGCTCTGGCCGCTGCTGGCTCCCCAGGCGGGCCGGGCCTGCGACGCGGCCGACTCTTCGGTCTCTTCGACCATCGAGCCCCACCCGCCACACTCGGCGCAGCGGCCGAGCCATTTCGGAGCCTGCGCTCCGCAGGTCTGACAGCTGAAGTGCGTCTTCGTCTTGGCCATGGCTCCTTCTAGCGCGCGGGGCTGACATGCTATCGATCAAGGCGTGCGTGTCCGGGGGCTCCTCTTCTTCATCGTCGTCGTCGGCTGCGGCCGGGTGCCCGATGAAAGGCCGAAGGACGCAGGCACCGATGCCGGCAGCAGGGACGCAGGAACTTCGAAGCCGGACGCAGGGCCTCCGCCGTGTGGCACGTTGATCGCGACCGTGCGCGACTTCCGCAGCGGAATACCCGTCGACTTCGAAGTGGGCGTCTCA
>JAYUXE010000712.1:0-4157 GCA_043753165.1 Archangiaceae bacterium
CAGCAGCACCCCGGCGAGTCCTTCGGGGCGAGCATCCCGAAAGAGATCACGCCCGAGTTCGTGCGCGAGGAAGTCGCCCGTGGCCGCGCGATCATCCCCGCCAACATCAACCACCTCGAGCTCGAGCCGATGATCATCGGCCGCAACTTCCTGGTGAAGATCAACGCGAACCTCGGCAACTCGGCCGTCACCTCGTCGATCGAAGAAGAGGTCGAGAAGATGGTGTGGGCGACGCGGTGGGGCGCGGACACGGTGATGGATCTGTCGACCGGGGCGAACATCCACGAGACGCGCGAGTGGATTCTTCGCAACAGCCCGGTGCCCATCGGCACGGTGCCGATCTACCAGGCGCTGGAAAAGGTGGGCGGCAAGGCCGAAGATCTGACGTGGGATCTGTACCGCGACACGCTGATCGAGCAGTGCGAACAGGGCGTCGACTACTTCACGATTCACGCGGGGCTGCGGCTCGCCTACGTGCCGCTGACCGCGAAGCGCCTGACGGGCATCGTCTCGCGCGGGGGCAGCATCCTCGCCAAGTGGTGCCTGGCCCACCACCAGGAAAACTTCCTCTACACGCGCTTTCAAGAGATCTGCGAGATCATGAAGGCGTACGACGTCAGCTTCTCGTTGGGCGACGGCCTGCGGCCCGGCTCGCTGCACGACGCGAACGACGAAGCGCAGTTCGCCGAGCTGAAGACGCTGGGTGAGCTCACGCAGATCGCGTGGAAGCACGACGTGCAGACGATGATCGAAGGCCCGGGTCACGTGCCGATGCACATGATCAAAGAGAACATGGTGAAGCAGCTGGCCGGCTGCGACGAAGCGCCGTTCTACACGCTGGGGCCGCTGACGACGGACATCGCTCCGGGGTACGACCACTTCACGAGCGGCATCGGCGCCGCGATGATTGGTTGGTTCGGCACCGCGATGCTCTGCTACGTGACCCCGAAGGAACATCTGGGCCTGCCCAACCGGGACGACGTGAAGGAAGGCGTGATCACGTACAAGATCGCCGCCCACGCCGCGGATCTCGCGAAGGGCCACCCCGGCGCGCAGCAGCGCGACAACGCGATGAGCAAGGCGCGCTTCGAGTTCCGCTGGGAAGATCAATTCAACCTCGCGCTGGACCCCGAACGTGCGCGCGCCTTCCACGACGAGACGCTGCCGGCCGAAGGCGCGAAGACGGCCCACTTCTGTTCGATGTGCGGCCCGCATTTCTGTTCGATGAAGATCACGGAAGAGATTCGGGCCGCCGCAGCCGAAGGCATGGCCGAGAAGTCGAAGGAATTCCTGCAGGCGGGCGCCGAGATCTACCAACCCGAGAAAGCGACCTGAGCACCGCGGACTTCGAGATCATCGCGCACCAGAGCGAACGGATCCTCGAGGTCCGTTACCCGGCGAAGCCGACGGCCGACAGCTACGCGCGCTACGAGATCGCCGTGCGCGCGGCGATCGAGGCGTGGGCCGGCGCGTGGGACTGTCTGGTCGACCAGCGGGCGTTGACGCTGATGCCACCCGAGCTCGCTCCGAAGATCGCGGTGCTGAATGCGTGGGCGCGCGGCAAGGGCATGCGCCGCACCTGCCGCGTGGTGAAAGACAGCGCCCTCGCCGAGCTGCAGGTGAACCGGATTCTTCGCGACAGCGGAACCGCGCAGGTCGGTTCGATCTACAAGACGCGGGAAGAAGCCTGGGCCGCCCTCACAGCGCCTTCGTGACGACCTGAAAGCGTTCGGGGTCGGTGGTGAAGCCGTGGGTTAGCGCGCGATCGATCACCGCCTGCACGTTGGTGTACCCAATCAGCACCTCGAAGCCCTGGCGGCGCGCCTCGTCGATGACCGCGGCGACGACGACGTCGAGGCCTTCGGTTCGCTGCCCGCGCGGCAGCACGGGGTTCGCGGCGAGGTTCTCGATCCACGCCATCTTCGAATCGGTCTTGTACAGGAACCCCATCGCGACGCCGGCAACGACGAAGCCGGTCGCGGGCAGGAAGGGCAGCGCCAACGGCGTCATCTGGTACCAGCGGGTCCACGCGCAGAAGGCGTCGTAGTGCCGCGCGGGGTCGAAGGGTTCAACCTGCATGGACTCGTCTCCCGGTGCGAAGTACCTTCCCGCGAATGAGCGACGATAAGGGCACCAAGGACCCCCTCGAGATCAAGAAGAAGATCCTCGCCGACCCCAACACCGCCAAGATTGCCGCGACCCTGGGACAAGACCTTCAAGAGTACGTCGAAGGCGTTCTGCACTTCGTGATGAACCCCGACGAGAAGCCCGAGCTCGTGGTGGTCACCGACGAGGTCGCGAAGGAACGCTTCGGGCTGACGCTGCCCAAAGAGGCCGAGATCCTGGCGAAGTTCAACGCCGAGTACGAGATGGCGACCATCGCCGACAAGACGGACTTCACCGACCCGAAGGCGAAGCCGCTGGCGATTTCCACCCCGGAAAAACCTTCGACCGAGCAGAAGGTTGATTCCAAGCTGCAGGAAGAACTGAAGAAAAGCATGCGCGGCAAGGGCGGCGGGGTGTGAACCGGCAGGCAACTTCCGCAAGGCCCGCCCGACAATCATTTACGTTTCACCTCATTTAAAACCTCATTTTCGCGGTCCGGAGCTTCCATGGGCGGAGTACTGAAGAAGATTGGTGGTGCGGTTCTGAACATTGCGAAAACCGTCCTCAAGAGCCCGGTGCTCAGCTTCGCCGCCTCGTTCATCCCCGTGGTCGGCCCCTTCATCGGCATGGCCGCGAAGGTCTACCAGGGCTACGAAGCGCTGAAGAAGGGCGACATCCTTGGCGCTGCGACCGGCATGCTCGGCGGCACGGGCCTCGGTGGCGCGCTGAACAAGACGCTCTCGGGTGTGATGGGCAAGGTCTCGGGTTGGATTGGGCCCGCGGGCATGAACTTCGCCAGCAGCATCATGAAGAACATGGGCGGCAACACGAACGACATCCTCAAGATTGCCGGCATGGCCGCGGACGCGCTGAAGGGCAACCAGCAGGCGGACGCGCAGAAGCAGGTCGACCTCCAGACGATGGTGCAGCACAACGCCACCCGCCTCGCCCAGTACGCGCAGGCGCAGGCGTACTGAACCCCCAAACCCTTCCCCCTCGGCTGAACCCGCAGGCCTGGTCGTCACGACCGGGCCTGTTTCATTTGAAGTCGTCGATGGGCGCTGCTGGCTCGACTGCCGCGGGCTTTTCGCCCAGCCCGAACGCCCCCTTCAGCACGCGGTGCAGTCGAACGGCCGTCTCTTCCTCCGCCAAGGGGATGTTCGCGATCATCACCTCGCGCAGCACCTCGACGCTGTCGGCTGACATCACGAAGTCCACCGTCACCGCGAGCCGCCCGTCACCCTGCGTCACCAGCGCGCAGTCGCGCACGCCGTCGAAGTGGGTGACGAGGGTCCGGGGCCGGTTGGCGATGGGGGTCGAGAAGTCGAGGCGCAGGCTCGTGGTGCCGAAGTTGAGGATGAAGCGCCGCTGCCGGCGCGCCCGCTGATCGAGCTGGGCGGCAGTGAAGAAGGCCGCGGCGGTGAGCAGCGACAGGCCGGCCAGCGTTTCGGTGGTCGCGTTCGTCAGCAGCGCGGCCAGCGCGCCCAGCCCGAAGGCGATGCCCGAGAGCAGCACCGCGGTGAAGGTGAAGCCGCGCGCGATGCGGTCGGCCTCACCAATCAACATCGATGGCTCGTACCGCAGGGCCACGTCGCCCACCCGCGACGGAGCGGGGTTCTGCGCCAGCGCCTCTTCGAACCGCCCTGGCATCGCACGACCCCCTTACCAGACCGTGTGGTAGAGCGCCGCGAGGTAACCCGACATGTCCGACGCAGCCCGGCTTCACAAAGACAAAGGCACCCAGCTGCTGGCGCGCGGAAAGCTGCCCGCCGCGCTGGAAGAGTTCAAGAAGGTCGTCAGCGCGGTGCCCGGCGATCTGGTCGCACGGCAGAAGGTGGCCGAAATTCTCGCGCGGCTCGGCAAGAAGCCCGAGGCGGTCGCGCAGTACGCGCAGGTCGTCACCCGCTACGCCGACCAGGGCCAGTTCTTTAAGGCGACGGCGCTGTGCAAGGTAATCCTCGCGCTCGACCCCGCGCACGTCGCGACGCAGCAGTCGCTGGCGAAGCTCTACGCCGGGCGAAGGCCAGCCGGCACGTCGCAGCTGGCGCCTG
>JAYUXE010000713.1:0-4156 GCA_043753165.1 Archangiaceae bacterium
TGACGAGCGTGCCCGTCGTGCATCAAGGCAACACGGGCGCACCCAAAGACATCCAGGCGATCATGACCGCGCTGTGGCCGGTGAAGCAGATCGCCGCGACCAACCGTGCGCCGTACACGTTCGCGGGAACGCTGCAGGCAGGGAACACGGCCGCGTGGGGCGACCTGCTGCAGGACATCGCGGGGGTGCGCCAGGCCGACGGCAGCAACCGCAACTATTACGGCTGGGTGAAGGTCGGCTACGGCTCGGGCATCGCGGGCATCGGCTACATCGGGCAGGAAGCCGCGACGGGCCGCGACGATTCGCTGGACACGGCGGCGCACGAGCTCGGCCACAACTTCGGACGCAACCACGCGCCGTGCGGTGGCGTCGCCGGGCCCGACGCGAGCTTCCCCTACGCCGGCGGGAAGATTGGCAGCTGGGGCTACAACGCGGTGAGCAAGGCGCTTTTGAACCCGGCGAACGTCGCCGACCTGATGGGTTACTGCGACCCGGCGTGGGTCAGCGACTACAACTACAAGGCGGTGCAGACGCGGCTCGAGACGCAGGCGTTCGTGCCGCCGCAAGCGCCTTCGCTGTTCGTCCCGGTCGTGCTCGTCGCGGGCGCGATTCGCGGCGACGACGTGTCTTTGCGGCCCGTGCAGCGGCTGGTCGCCGCGAAGTCGGAAGTGAGGGACGGTGCGTGGGCGGTGCGGCTCGTCGCGGCCGACGGAACCCAGACGCTTCATCCCTTCACGCCCGATGAAGTCGCCGACGCCGACGACGGGCTGATGCACTTCACGCTGACGCTGCCCGACCCCGGCCCGCTGCGCGCGATCGAGGTGCTGCACGGCGCGAAGGTGATGGTGCGGAAAATCTCCACCGGCCTTCCGGCCGCGGCAGCAGAGGTCGACGTCGGGCCGAGCCGACTGCACCTGCGATGGAACGGAGGATCCGCCGCGGTCGCGCACCTCGCCGGCGACGGCACCCGCACCACGCTGGCCTTGTGGCTGAAGGGCGGCGAAGCGGTGCTCCAGACCGATGGCCTCGCAGAAGGGCGGTTCGAAATCAGCGTGTCCGACGGGGTGAACGCGGCCCGAATGATTCGGTGAGCCGGTATCCGTTGCACCCGACAAAGCCGCGTTCGCGCGATCGGTAGACGGCACCTGTGCCGTCGACACGGGTCTCAGCAGCTGCTGCACCGCAGCCGCAAGCACTTCGAAGCCGCGATCCTTCAGCCCGAACGGCACGCGGCACCAGGAGGCCGCGCACCAGGTCGGCGGATCGCCCCCACTCACTCCGAGCGACCCTCGTCGGCCTCGGCGGAGTCACCACCCGTACCGCCGCAGCGGCCAGGCGGTGATCGGTACGCCAGGGCGCCGTGTGGGCGTCGCGGCCAGGGTGGCCTCTCAAAAAAAGTGCGCACGGGCTGCCGACCCGTATTCGAGCGCCGCCGCTGAGCCACCGAAAAGCCCAGTTCCCGCCGTGGGTTGAGGCATGGCATCCCCCCTGCTATTGAGGCGCCGACATCGTTGCGTTAACCCCTGACCTGCCAATCGGCTACCGGCCCCCGTCTGTGATTCGACCTTTCTTGAGCGCCACCGTCGCGCTGCTGCTGCTGGCCGGGTGTCCCGGCGTGGCGCCGCCCGTGGTGGATGCGGGTGAGAAGGACGCGGGCAAGCCAGCAAAGCCGGACGCCGGGCGGGATGCCGGCCAGCCGAAGCCGCCGTTCGACGCGGGCCTCGTCTACCCGCCGGCGACCGCCGCCGAAGCCTGCCCCGACGAGAGCTACGGCCTGGACCTCGACCCCGATGCGGGCGACTTAAGCGATGGCGGCGTCGACCACTCGGTGACGTTCGGGCTCTGCGTCGCGCTGCGGAAGCTCACCGCCCAGGCGCGCCTCAATGACTTGCCGGCCTCGGGACTCGTCGGCCTGCGGTTCGAAGGCAGCGCGTACCTTTCAGAAATCGAGAAGTCGCCCGACCCGTTCGGCCTGCTCGAAGTGCGCGTGATGAAGAGCCGGTACGACGCGTTGAAGTACCACCCGCCAGGGGTCGCTGCGAACCACCGGGGCTTCGAAGAGTTCGGGCCCATCGATTTGACGAAGGACGTGCAGCGCGATCTGTCGGTGCGCAGCCACCTCATCCGCGGCGGGGTCAGCTTCGCAACGCTGCCCTTCGTGTCGCAGGCTTTTCCGCCCGACGTTTCCTTCACCGCCCACGGCCTGCCCCCCTCGCAGACCGTCGGGACGAGCAGCATCGGTGGCGCCTACGAAACCGCCCTGCTCGAAGGCACCTTCGCGCTGTACCTGTCGACGCCGCCTGCCGCCCTGGGTGGCACCGAGCTGGTTCAGTTCCCGTTGACGAGCAGCGTGTCGCACTTTGGTCCCACGCTGTTCGACATCGACCTGAAGGCGTTCGAGCTCGAGGGCGAGCTGCGCATCGATGGCAAGCCGATTCCTGATCGGCTTCCGGGCGCTGATTACCAGCTCGAGTTCACCACCACCGGTGAGCAGACGCCGACGGTGCGCACCCACCATGAAGGGGCGGTGGCCGACTTTCACAGCCTGATTCCTCAAGGGAAATACGGCGTCTCGCTGCTGCTCGAGTCAGCGCCCGACCGCCACTTTCCGTCGCAGATCTACAACAAGCAGGTCGCCCGGCAGGTTGACCTCACCACCGGCAACAAGTCGATCAGCACCAGCCTCGCGACGTACGTGGTCGAGGGCGGAATCCTCGTCGACGGTGTGCCGGTGAAGCCGAGCCCGCTCTACAACTACACGATGTACTGGTACGGCTTCGGCAATGCCGTCGAGTCGTGGAGCCTTCTCTACTACCAGGTGATTCTCGACACCGCGACGTTCGAGCTGCGCGTCTTCCCCGGCAACTACTACGTGATGCTGTTCATCGACGCGAACTTCGCCGACGACCTGGTCGAAGGCTGGTTCCTCGTCGACGAGTACTTTCAGGTGCAGTCGAACAGCACGACGATGCCGATCGCGATCGACACCTCGTTGTTCCAGGGCCGCCTCTTCATCGACGGCAAGCCGCCCCCCGCGGGCATGCCGGCGGGTGAGCTCTTCTTCCGCGGGCCGCGCCACAGCGGCGAAGGCGTCTACTCGAAGCGCATCACCTGCGCGGAAGACGGCCAGTTCCAGGTTCGCGTCCCGAAAGGCGCGTACGAAGTTTCGTTCTACATCGATCAAAAGACCTTCCCCGAGTACGCGACCGGCCGCCAGCGCATGATCGGGCGGCTCGAGCTCGAGCAAAACCAGGTCCTGGACCTTCACTACGACACGGTGCTCGTCCACGGCCCGATGCGCGTCGGCGGCGAAGTGGTGCCCGACAGCACGGCGCTCGAAGAGACGGGCCTGACGCTGGTTCGCCAGCAAGACGGCCGCGAGTTCACCTGGGAATTCAACGGCGGCAAGCCGAACTACCGCCTGCGCGTGCCCGAAGGCGACTACCACCTGACCTACCGGATCGCGCGCGATGTGTGGCCCGACGTCGCGTTCGGCTCGGCGCTGATGGGCATCAAGCTGCCGGCGCATCCGAAACCGAGCGTCGAACCGCCGAAGTAGAGCAATGGGTCTGCGTGCAGTGCGTGACATAGTTCGCGCGCGTGCCGGCCATCGAGCTTCAGGGGTTGACGAAGAGCTTCGGCGCGGCGCTGGTCGTCGATGGCGTCACCGTCCACGTCGACGCAGGGGAAGTCGTCGGCCTGCTCGGCCCCAATGGCGCGGGAAAGACGACGACGCTTCGCATGCTCGCCGGCCTCATCACGCCCAGCGCGGGCTCGGCGCGGCTGTGCGGCATCGAAGTCGCTCAAGAACCGCTGAAGGCACGCAAGCACCTGGGCTTCCTCACCGCGAGCACCGGGCTCTACGACCGGCTGACGGTGCGCGAGATTCTGCAGACGTTCGGCCAGCTGTACGGGATGACGAAAGAGACGATGGCCACGCGCATCGACGCGATGATTCGCGAGCTCGACCTGGGCGCGTACATCGATCGCCGCTGCGGCACGTTGTCCAGCGGTCAGAAGCAGCGCGCCTCGATTGCCCGCGCGGTGGTGCACGACCCCGAGGTCTACGTGCTCGACGAGCCGACCGCGGCGCTCGACCCGGTGGCGTCGTCGGCGATTCTCGACCTGGTGCGCAGCGCCCGCGACCGGAAGAAGG
>JAYUXE010000714.1:0-4155 GCA_043753165.1 Archangiaceae bacterium
AAGCCGCCGTACGAGAAGTGGTTCACCGGCGGAAACAACAAGGTCAACCTGTCGTGGACGGTCGGCCAGGGTGAGTTCTGGGGCGGGTTCGTGAAGAACCTGAAGGACGCGGGCTTCAAGCCGGTCGGCACGGAGAACGAGTACGGCGTCGCGACGTACGAGCGCACCATCACCAAGCCGGGCGTCGGTGAAACGAAGTTCCAGATCCAGGTGCACCAGGGCGGCACCGACATTCTCGCGCCGATGAACGACAAGAACGTGCAGATCGTCGGCTACGACGGGCACAGCAACTGGGGCCGCAACATGACGGCGTCGATCAAGAACGGGCCCGACTCGGCCGACGGCGCCGACGGCAAGCTGCTGTTCTACAACCTGTGCGTCGGCAAGGGCGTGCTCGACGGAGTGAAAGAAAAGTACGGCAACGCGCAGGTCGTCACCACGTACGCCGCCTCGAACTTCTACACCGACGCCAACGGGCAGATGACGCGCGGCGAAGGCGTGCAGGCCCTGCTCGCGCTGGTCGATGGCGTGGCCGGCCGCGACGACTGGACCAAAATTCACAAAGGCATGAACGACGCGGCGGACATCGGCTGGGGCCGCACGTGGGACAACTACGTGACGCCGATCAGCACGCAGGTTCGCGAGAAGGTGCTCGACCGCGACAACGACGGGCAGGCCGACTACCTGGACAAGCATTTCAACTTCAACACCTTCAAGGTCGCCGAAGACACGGCGCGCGAGTTCAAGCCGGTGAAGCAAGAACGCCCGGCCAGTGTGCTCGACGGCACGAAGGTGGTCGTGGCCGCGAACATGATCAACACGCTGTCCGAGTTCAGCGGCATTCTCGACCGCGTCAACCCCGATTCGAAGGTGATCGCGGGCGGCTTCTTCGACCCGAAGATGGGCGAGAAGGATCTGATTCGCTTCACCGAACAGAAGGGCAAGACGGGCAAGCCCGAGTTCGTGATGCAGGTCAGCTCGCGCTACTCGCACATGAGCGAAGAGGCCCTTCGCGCGACGACGGTGTTCGAGTTCACGCGCTTCCTTCAGGACAAGGGGCAGCTGCGCATGGACCCCGTCGACGCGAAGCTCGCCTCGGTGATCGCGTTCGCGCAGTCGCTGGACGTCGACGATGGCTACCGCGATCGCGAAGTCTGGTCATCGCTGCAGAGCCGCTTCAACCTGCCCGCCGACCTCGACAAAGCGAAGGTGATGGCCGCGCTCGGCAAACACACCGGCCACAACTACGCCGGCGATGCGGCGGTGATCAGCGCGCTCAAGGCGGCGCTCTTGCCTGCGACGCTCGAGGCGCTCAAGAAGCCCGAAGTCGGCGTGCCCGTCACCCTGGTCGGTTAGCCGAAAAAAACCTGCACGTCGCGCCTGACCCACGGGTCAAGCCGTCATGCGAATCATCCTCCTCGTCGTGTCCCTGCTGTCCGTCTCTGCGTTTGCCGCCGACTACAAGTGCACCGGCGATCGCGTCGAGAAGGGCGGCAGCACCCAGTACACCGTTCGCACCTCGGGCAGCGACATCACCATCGAGAAGGGCGGCAGCACGAAGGGCAAGGCCGTGAAGCGCGGCAGCAAGTACGCCGTCGAAGTCGGCGGCAGCACCGTCGCCACGTTCGAGAACGGAAAGATCGAGAAGGGCGGCAGCAGCTGGGCCACCGTCAGTGACGCGCAGCGCACCTTCGACTGCCCTGGCGACGTGGCGGCGACGCTGTGGGTGTTGACGAAGAACGGCAACCTCTAAGGCCGCTGGCTCGCAGCTTGCTTAGCAGCCGTGCATGACCATCGTCTGCGCGACCCATTTCACCGACTCGTCTTTCAACGCGGTCAAGGTCGCGGCCGGCCTGGCGCGGCGCCACAAGCAGGCGCTGCAACTGGTGAGCGTGCTCCCAGAGAACACGGACGCCGAGGTTCAGACGTCGGTCAACGACGCCTTGCTGCTCGAGGCCGCAGCGCTTTCGAGTGAAGGGCTCGACGTGCAGACTGCCGTGCTCCACGGCCCGCTTGAAGGGGCGGTGGGGCGGTTCTGCACGAGCGTGAACGCGCAGCTGCTCGTGGTGGGTGACTCGAGCAAGCAGGCCAGCCGCCTGTTTGCCGGCACCCTCGACAAGTTCGCGTTCAACGTCGACCTGCCGCTGTTGGTGGTGCGCGACGACAGGCCGTTCGAGGCCTGGATCCGGGGAAGCGCGCCGCTGAAAGTCGTGCTCGCGCTGGACCATTCGTGGAGCTCGGCGGTCGCGCGCGATTGGATTGGGCGGTTGTCGAGCTACGGCCCTGTCGACCTCGTCGCGGCGCACGTGTGGTGGCCGGCCGATGAGTACGACCGCCGCGGGATGCCGATGCCGCCTCCGCAGGAAGCGCACACCGCGATCACCGCGATCATGAAGAAGGAAACGGAAGCCGCACTGGAAGGCCTGCCGGCGAGCGTGAAGCACCGCGTTCATCTCGAGATGAGCAACTCCGCCGTCGCCGATCAGCTGCTCGCGCTTGCGATCTCCGAGCACGCCGAAGTCCTGGTGCTCGGCACCAACCCGCACCACGGCCCGATTGCGCTGCTGCAGTCGGTGACCCACGACCTGTTGATGAACGCACCGATGTCTGTTGCCTGCGTGCCGGGCAAGCTCACGCTGCCCGGGCTTTCGACCGAGCTGCGCCAGATCGCCGCAGCCCCGGCCTGAATCGGGTGTAACGCCTCAGGGCCAGCGCGCGGATCTGCTGGGGCTGCACGCGGCTCTGGCTTTGCAGCCTCTGGATCCGTTCGCCGCGGACTTTCCCGCGTGCGCGTTTCCAAGGACATTTCGATGAAAAAGAATCGCTTCGTCTCTGCCGTTGCTGCGTCCAGCCTGCTGATCGCCGTGCCCGCCTTTGCGCAGAATGACATGCAGAAGAAAGACGTGCCGCCGCCCACAAACCCTGCGGTGAAGATGTCGATGAAGGACAAGGACTTCGTGAACAAGGCCGCGATCGTCGGCATGGCCGAAGTCGAGATGGGCCAGCTCGCCCAGGCGAACGGCATGAGCCAGGAAGTGAAGGACTTTGGCGCGCGCCTCGTTGCGGATCACGAGAAGGCGAACCGAGAGCTGGCGTCGCTGGTCGCTCCGGCCGGCCTCACGCTTCCCGCGAAGGTCGACGACGAGCACCAGAAGCACCTCGACATGCTGAAGGCGAAGAAGGGCGCCGACTTCGACGCGATGTTCGCCAAGCACATGGTCGACGGCCATCAGAAGGCGATCACGCTCTTCACCTCCCAGAGCAAGTCGGGCGAGATGGCGGGCCTCAAGGAGTTCGCGAGCAAGACGCTGCCGACGCTGAAGGAACACCTCACGATCGCGCAGGGCCTCGCGAAGATGAAGAAAGCCAACGCGATGTAGAACCCGCTACTTCTTCACTTCGACGCAGTGCTTCAAATCGGCCTGCCACGCCTTCGAGAGCTCCTCGACGACGTGGGGGTCTGACATCACCAGTGACCCTTCTTCCATCGCGTTCAGCGACAGGCGGTCGAGGTTGATCGAGCCGAGCACGCTCAGGTGATCATCGACCACCATCGTCTTCGAGTGCAGCAGCGCGGGTTGGTATTCCCAGATTCGAATTCCCGCCTCGAGCAGCTTCCCGTACGTCGCGCGTTGTTCGCGCAGCACCTGCTTGTGATCGGTGTTGTCGCTGGGCGCCATGATCTGCACGTCGACGCCCTGCTTCTTCTTCGCAATCAGCAGCTCAGAGATGCCCGGCGACGGCACGAAGTAGGCGTTCGCGATCCACAGCCGCTTCGTGGCCGCGGCGATCGTCAGCTGGCTCAGGCGTTCGGCCCGGGTGAGATGTGCCGACGCGGTGCTCGACACGTAGGCCGCGCGCGTCGGGCCTTCGGCGGGCAGGGCAGGGAAGTCGGAAGGCGGCAACAGGGGCCCGTTCATTTCCTGCCAGTTATCGGCAAATGCCTGCTGCAGCTCGGAAACTGCGGGGCCTTTCACGATCAAGTTCGAGTCGCGCCATTCTTCGGGGGCTTTCCCATCGCCCAGCCAGGTCTTGTCGATGCCGAAGCCGCCGGTGAAGGCGAGCTTCCCGTCGATGACCACGATCTTGCGATGGTTGCGATCCTGCGTCTTGGTGGGCCGGAAGGGGCGAACATCGCAGCCGGCAGCGACCAGC
>JAYUXE010000715.1:0-9405 GCA_043753165.1 Archangiaceae bacterium
CCCGGTTCGTGTCGACCGGACATGAGCCCCTGCCCCGACGAAAACACGCTGGCCGGGTTCGCCAACGGCAACGCGGAATCCCTGACTGCGATCGAGACGCACCTCGACGGCTGCGAGTCCTGTCGCCGCGCCGTCGCCGCCGCCGCCTCGACCCGAACGCTCCCGGTCGGGCCGACCTCCCACGACGCCCTCGTGCCCGGCGCACGCGTCGCCCGCTACCAGATTGAAAGCGAGCTCGGCCGCGGCGGCATGGGTGTCGTCTACCGCGCGCGCGACGTGACGCTGGATCGCCGGGTCGCTTTGAAGATGCTTCAAGTGAAGGGGCACGAAGAGTCGCAGGCGCGGCTGCTTCGCGAAGCGCAGGTGATGGCGAAGCTCGCGCACCCGAACGTGGTGCCGGTGTTCGAGCTGGGCGAATGGCGCGACGACGTCTTCCTCGTGATGGAGCTCGTCGACGGGGTCACGCTCGAGTCCTGGCTCAAGGCCGAGAAACGATCGCAAAAGGAAATTCTCAGCCGCTTCGTCGAAGCCGGCCGGGGCCTCGCGGCCGCGCACGCCGCAGGAGTCGTTCACCGTGACTTCAAGCCTTCGAACGTGCTGGTCGGCCTCGACGGCCGCGTGCGCGTCACCGACTTCGGACTCTCGCGCCCGGGCCCGTCGCTGGACCTGCCTCCCAACGCTTCACCCCTGCTCACCCGCGACGGAACCATTCTTGGCACGCCCGCCTACATGGCGCCCGAGCAGCTCGACGGAAAACCCGCCGACGAGCGCAGCGACCAATTCGCCTTCTGCGTCGCGCTGTCGGAGGCACTGACCTGACAACGCCCCTTCCTCGCCAACTCGTGGTCCGAGCTTTCCGTCGCGCTGGCGAAGCCGCCGCAGCTCAAGGGCCTCGACGCGCGCCGCAAGTCGGCATTGCAGCGCGGCCTTCAGCGAGATCCGTCGCGCCGCTTTCTTTCGATGATGCAGCTGCTCACGGCAATCGAAACGCGTGCTCCGCGTGCCCTGCCGTTCGGGCTCGCCGCCGTGGCAGAGGATCGCGTGCCGGCGGTGTTTGCCGCGGTCGACATTCCCGAAGGCACCACCATCACCTTCAGCATGCTGAAGCAGCAGTCGATCGAACGGCGGTTCGTCACCGCCTCGACGGTGACGCCCGACCAGGCTTCTCACGTCATCGGCGAACGATCGCAGCTGCCGTTTCGAACAGGCGACGCCCTGCTGTGGAGCGCATTTCCGCCCCTCAGCCGCCGCTAAGCCATCAGCTCGGCGAGCCGTTCGATGCGCTGATCGCCATCGATGCCCATGCCGACGAACTTCACGTTGGCCGCCTCGGCCGCGCTGCGATCGAACCGCGAGTCGCCGACGAACCACGCATCCGCGGCGGCGATCGACAATTCCTTCAACGCGAGCTCCACGAGGTCCGGCGCCGGCTTCGACTTCTTCACCCGGTCGGCCGTCGCGAGCACGTCGAACAGCGGCAGCACCTCGGCCCGTTCGATCAACGCGCGCGCAATCTTCGACACCGAGTTCGTCACCAGCGCCGTCTTGATGCCCTTCGACCGCAGGTTCTCGAGCAGCGGCTGCGCGTCGGGGTTCACCCAGACCGTGCCGAGGTGACGCAGGAATTCCGTCTCGTAGAAGGCGTCGAGCTCTTCGCGCGAGCACTGCAGGCCGAAGACCGCGATGTCCGTCTCGGTGCCCTGACCGAACGTGGGCGCGAACTCTTTTCGCGTCACCGCTTTGCCCGACCGAAACTTCACGCCCGACTGAGCGACCGCGCGGAACCACGCTTCTTCGCTCTTGACCAACACCCCATCGAGGTCGAAGAGAACTGCTTTCGGCATCGTCATGAACCCGCATTTGCCCCTACCCCAGTCGTTTGTCACCTGCGATTGAACCGAAGGTCTTCTGATCAAATGCTTGCCTCTTCCCTGCTGTTTCTGCTCAGCGCCGCTCCGACCGTCGAAGCCCTGTACCCCGAGCTCGACGCCCTCTACATGCAGCTGCACCGCGCGCCCGAGCTGTCGGGGAAAGAGGAAAAGACCGCCGCGCTGATGGCGGAAAAGCTGAAGAAGCTCGGCTTCACCGTGGTGCAGAGAGTCGGCGGCACCGGCGTCGTCGGCGTCCTCAAGAACGGCGAAGGCCCGGTGGTGCTGGTGAGAACCGACCTCGACGGCCTGCCGGTGGAAGAGAAGACGGGCCTGCCGTACGCCAGCAAGAACCCTGGCGTGATGCACGCGTGCGGACACGACGTGCACATGACCGTCTGGGTCGGCACGGCCACCCGGCTCGTCAAAGACCTCACCCTCTGGCGCGGGACTCTGGTCTTCATCGCCCAGCCCGCAGAAGAAATCGGCACCGGAGCCAGGGGTATGATCGCCGACGGCCTCTTCACCCGTTTTCCCAGGCCGACGGTCGCGATCGCGCTGCACGACACCAACAACCACGCCGCCGGCACGGTGGCCTTCGTGAAGGGCTACGCGATGGCGGCGATCGACACCGTCGAGGTCACGCTGTACGGCAAGGGCGGCCACGCGGCGTATCCCCACACCGCGGTCGACCCCGTCGTGCTCGCGGCGAAAACCGTGCTCTCGCTGCAGACGCTGGTCGCCCGCGAAACGAATCCGCTCGACCCGGCGGTGCTCACCGTCGGCAGCATCCACGGCGGCACGAAGGCGAACATCATCCCCGACGAGGTGAAGCTGCAGCTGTCGGTGCGCAGCTACCGGCCCGAAGTGCGGCTGGCGTTGCGCGAAGGCATCGCTCGAATCGCAAAGGCGGAATCGCTGGCCGCGCGGTCGCCGAAAGAGCCGCTGATCAAAATCGAGGAAGGCCCGAACGCGGTGTTCAACGACCCCGAGACGACGGGCCGGCTGGTCGACGCGCTGACGAAGACGCTGGGCGCCGACAACGTCATCGCGGCCGACCGGGTGATGGGCGCCGAAGACTTCGGCGAGCTGTCGCGCGTGGGCGGCTTTCCCGGCGTGATGCTGTGGTTGGGAGCAGCCGACCCCGCGAAGCTCGGAAAAGCAGAAGCGCTGCCGGCGATGCATTCGGCGCTGTTCGCTCCGGACAAAGAACGGACGCTGAAGACGGGCGTGACGGCGCTGACGGCGGCCGTGATTGCGCTCATGCCGCCAAAGTAGAAGCGCGCGCAGACTCCACTGGCGCGTCGAGGCGCTGACTGAAATCGGGTCACGCCCCGTCGTGACTCAAGCGAATCCGGCCAGTTGGCCCGACGGCGCGCAAGCTGCACATCGGCCCTGTAACCGAGGTGTCCATGTCTCGAATCTTGACGCTGGTCGTTCTGCTCTCTGCCTCTGCTGCCCTGGCCAAACCTCGCATCGCGCTGATGCCCTTCAAGGGTCCCCTGGCCAGCAAGGTGAAGCTGCAGGTCACTAAGAAGCTCTGCGCGAAGTACACCTGCGTGACGCCGAAGAAAGGCAGCCCGGCCAGCGTGGATGCGGTGGTGGTCGGGACGACGACGAAGAAAGACCTCGAGCTCAAGGTCTACGTCGACGAAGACACCGAGCCCGTGCGCCTGTCGCTGAAGCTCGGAGCGGGCGGGAAGATGAGCCCCAAGGTCCTCGCCCTCGCGCCCGGAGCCGTCAAGGAGGCGCTGGCCAACGTCGAAGCCGAGGAAGACGAAGGCGGCGTGAGCGGCGCGCAGCCCTAGTACGCTGAGGAGCTTGGGTACCTCGCTCCTCGTTTCCGGTTTCGATCTCGTTCAGTTTCAGGTTCCGGGCGGCGCGCAGATTCTGCTGCCGCCCGCGTCGCTTCCCCCGCTGCAGGACTTCAAGGAGTCCGTGCTGCGTGCGCTCGACGAGCCCGTCTCGGGGCCGTCGCTCGCCAGGCGGGTCAAGGCCGGCTCGCGTGTCTGCATCGTGCTCGACGACCCGTCGCTGCCGGTGCCGCCCGCTTCGCACGACGCGCGCGGAGAGATGCTCGAGGCGGTGCTCGAGGCGCTCACGTCATTCGGCGTGAAGCCGGCGAAGGTGACCGCGCTGGTCGCCAACGGCCTCGCCCGCCAGTGGCGCCCAGCCGAGCTCACCGAATGGCTGGGCGCGAAGAGCACCTCGCAGGTCAACGTTCGCTGCCACGACGCCGAACAGCTGAGCGAGCTGGTGCGCATCGGCGACGAGCCGTCGGGCCCCATCGAGCTCAACCGCCACCTGCTCGAGTGCGACCTCGTCATCCACCTGAACGTCGTCTCGATGCCGATTCAAGCGGGCCCATTCGGCATCATCCAGGGCGCGTGCGGCTACCGGACTGCGCGCGAGCTCAACGCGCCCCCGATGTTCTCGTCGGAAGAGTCGCCCTTCGTGCCCGGCAGCAAGTGGCACCAGGCACACCTTCGCGTCGCCTCGATGCTGGAGAAGAAGGTGCCGATTCTTCAGGTCTCGACGGTGCTGAACAACGAGCTGTGGACGCCGGCGGTCGCGGCGCTGCTGTCGACCGAAGACGACAGCCGCCTGTCGCGCCCGCTGCAGATGTGGAATGCGCTGCCGGCTTCCGTGCGCCACCGCGCCGCGCGTTCGATGCGTGCCAGCTTTCGGCCGCTGGAAGTTCTGTCGGGTCCGCCCGAGGCCGTCTCTCCGCGCGCGAGTGAGCTGTTCCTTCGCCAGCACGAGGTGAACGCCAGCGGGGAGGCCGACGTGCTTGTCTTCGGATTGCCGGACCTCGGGCCCTGGTCGGTGCGCACCCAGCAGAATCCGGTGCTGGTCGCGAACCTCGCTCTGGGCTTCGTCGCGAACCTCTTCACCCACAAACCCCTGGTGCGCGACGGCGGAGCAATCATCTTCGCCAACCCCCTCACCCCGTCGTTCAACACCCGCCACCACCGCGCGCACGAAGAGTTCTACGAGAAGGTGCTGCGCCTCGAGCGCGAGCCGGAAGCCATTCACGAACGGTACGAGCCGTGGCTCGCGAGCCGGCCCGAGTTCGTCGCCGACTACCAGCGCCGCTACGCCTTTCACGGGGCCCACGCGCTGATCAGCTGGTACCAGTGCACCCCGATGCGCCGCCGCGCGAGCCGAATCATCGTCGCGCACGGCGACCCCCGCGCCTGTGCACGCATGGGCTTCATGGCGGCGCCGAACCTCGATGCGGCCCTGCGGAAGGCGAAAGAATCCGTTGCCGATGCCGAGCCCGTGGTGCGCGTCCTCGAGCTGCCGCCCGCGTTCTTCACTCGCGTCAGCTAGCGCGGGTTGACCTCAAACGAACGGTCGTGCTATTTCATGACCCACGATGACCGCCGCGCCCAACAAAGGTGAGCTGAGCCGGCAGGCGATTCTGCGCACAGCGCTCGAGCAGGCGCGGAAAATCGGGCTCGAAGGCTTGACCATCGGAAGCCTCGCCGACGTGCTGCAGCGGTCGAAAAGCGGCGTCTTCGCCCACTTCGGTTCCCGTGAAGACCTGCAGCTGGCGGTGGTCGAAGAAGGCGCTCGGCAGTTCATCGATGAAGTCTTCGTGCCGTCGCTGAAGGAAAAGCGTGGCCTGCCCCGCCTGCGCGCGCTGTTCAAGGCCTGGCTGCGCCGCGTGTGCGATCTCGACGCGGGCGGCTGCGTCTTCATCGAGGCAGCCGCCGAGTTCGGCAACGGCGAAGGCCCCGTCAAAGACAAGGTCGCCGACCTGCAGCTGCAGTGGCGCAAGCAGCTGACGAAGGCAATCGAGCTCACGGTGCAGACCTCGCCGAAGAGCAAGGCCGACCCCGAACAGCTCGCGTTCGAGCTCTTCTCGCTGGTGCTCGGCGTTCACCACGACGCCCGCATGTTCGGCGACCCGAAAGCCTGGATGCGCCGCGGCGAGCTCGCCTTCGAACGCCTCGCCCAGGCCCACGACTTCACCCCGAAGTAGCAAGCCAAAGGAAACAACCCATGGACGCGCCCTCTTCTCGCCCACAAAAAAGCACGAACGTTCGTCCCTTCGGTCTCGCTGTTTTCGCCGCCGCCGTGAAAGCCGTCGCGGTCGTCCGCCCTGAGCTCGCCGCGCAGATGATGCTGACGGCGTTCTGCACGCCGCCGAAGAAGAAGCAGGCGAAGCTCGGCTGGACGCAGGGCCTCGACCCCGAGCGCGAATTCATCGACGTCGACGGGCAGAAGATTGCCGTCTACCGGTGGGGCCCTGCGCTGAACGGCAAGAACGTGCTGCTCGCGCACGGCTGGGCGGGAAGGTCGGAACAGCTGCGTGGACTCGTCGAGCCGCTGCGCGCGAAGGGCTTTGCCGTCTACGCGTTCGACCAGGCGGCGCACGGCCGCAGCGGTGGACGCACGAGCAACCTGCCCCGCTTCGCCCGCACGCTGGCCGCGGTCTCGAAGCACATCGGCCGGGTGTACGCGGTGGTGGCGCACTCGCTGGGGGCCCCGGCGGCGGCGTACGCGTTGACGCATGGGGTGGCGGCAGACCGGTTCGTGATGGTTGCTCCGCCGGCGCACCCGCGCCGGTTCATCACCGGCTTCTGGCGCATGCTCGGCATCGCGGACTCGCTGGGCGAGCGCATGAACGCGCGCATCGAGAAGACCGACGGCATGCGGCTGCGCGACCTCGACCTCACGCACCTTGCGCAAAGCCTCACCATGCCCACGCTGGTGGTGCACGACCGCACCGACCGCGAGGTGCCGTTCATCGAGGGCGAAGAGTGGAGCTGGGCCGTCGCCGACGGTCAGCTGCTCATCACCGAAGGCCTCGGCCACAACCGCCTGCTGGCCGCGCCGCTGGTCACCGACGCGATCGCGCGCTTCCTGGACGGCGAACGGATTACGCCGAACGCTCGGGCCACTTCATCGACACCAGCCCCATCTCGATCGTCTCGCACGGAAGCGGCACAGCCGTCTTGATGCGCGCGATCATCTCTTCGTGCCGTTCGTACTGGTTCGAGATGAACTTGATGGTCTTGCCCGCGCGCGTCTGCACGACGACGTTCATCCCATAGCCCAGGCCGCCGAGCTTGATGTTGGCGACCACGCGGCCGATGCCCGCGCCGGCCAGGGGCACGGTGAGAATTCCAAACCGCGCGACGTCCGAGAACTCGAACTTGTCGGTGGCGAAGATGCCCACCGCCTCGACGCCCGAGCGCGAGACGATGACCTTGCCTTTGCCAACCCGGAAGAAGACCCAGATGGCCAGTGGCACCGTCAGCACCAGCACACACAGCAAAACACCGACGAAGATGAACGAGCCCTTCGCGCCCTTGTGAAGCGGAAATTCCGCAGCATCGACCATGGTGAGACCCCCTTAACGAAGCTCGGGATTGTACGGCGTCCCGAGCGCGGCGGGGGCCGCAGATTCAGACGGCTTCCGCGCAGCCAGCACGACCAGGGTGAGCACGTAGGGCAGCGCGAGCAGCAGGCCCTGCGGGACGACCTCGAGAATTCCAGGCGCCGACGTGGCGAGCCCGATGCGCAGCGCGTTGCCGAACGCGAAGAACGCCGCTGCGCCCGCCGCGCCCAGCGGAGTCCACCGGCCGAACACCATCGCCGCGACCGCCATGAAGCCGAGGCCCGCGGGCATGTGGTGCTCGAAGCGATCGAGCGTCGACGTCGAGAGCGCCGCTCCGCCCAGGCCGGCGAGCATGCCGGACGCGAGCACGGCCCCGAAGCGCAGCGCGTTGACGTTCACGCCGACGGCCGCGACCGCCTGCGGCTTTTCCCCCGCCGCGCGAAGTCGCAGGCCCGTGCGCGTGCGCTGCACGAAGAAGTGCACGGCGAAGGGCAGCACGAGGGCGAGCCAGGTCAGCGCGGTGTGGCCCGACAGCGCTCGCAGCAGCGGGAGGCTCTCGAAGAAGTGCCAGCGCGTCAGCTGCGTGATTGCGGGCGTGGAAGAAGGCGAAGAGAACACGGCCTCGAGCAGAAAAGTTCCCAGCGCGAGCATGACGAGGTTCAGCGCCATGCCCGAGACGACCTGGTCGCTGCGCCAGCGAATGGTGAGCAAGCCGTGAATCGCCGCGACGCCCGCGCCCGCGAGCATGCCGATGACCACACCGAGCGGAGTCGGCATCGCCAGCGCGGCGACCGCCGCGGCGAACGCGCCTGCGCGCATCATCCCTTCCACCCCGACGTTCACGACGCCGGCGCGTTCGGAAAGCGTCGCTCCGAGCGCGGCGAAGATCAGCGCGGGAGCCGCCTCCAACGTCGACGACAACAACGCCTCGAGCAGCTGAATCACGCGGCCCCCTTGCGCGACAGGCGCGACAGCAACGCGACCCAGATGAGCTTCCCCGCCACCAGCAGCAACGCGAGCCCTTGAATCAGCTCGGGGAAGCTCTTGTGCACGCCGAACAGCTGCATGCGCGTGCCGCCGGCGCGCAAGGCCCCGAAGAGTCCCGCGCTGGCCAGGACGCCGAGTGGGTGGCCGTTGCCGATCAGCGCCATGGCGATGCCGTCGAAGCCGTAGGGCGCCCCGAGGGTGGCCGGGTATTTCTGTTCGGTGCCGAGGACGAGCACCGCGCCCGCGAGCCCGGCCAGCGCGCCGCTGATTGCCATCGCCTCGAGCATCCGGCGGCCGACGGGGATTCCCGCGGCGCGGGCGGCTTCCGTCGCGAGCCCGACCGCGCGCCATTCGTAGCCTTGCCGCGTGCGCTGCAGCCAGATGGCGAGCAGCACCGCGCAGAGGCTGGCGAGAACGAAGCCCAGGTTCAGGCGCGAGCCGGCCCCGAGCAGCAAGGGCAGCGCGGCGGTGGACGCGATTTCTTCGGTGCCCGAGACCGAGTTGTCGCCCGAGGCCGCGGCGCGCAGCGGGCCCACGACGAGCCAGTTGTCGATCACGGCGATCGCGATCCAGTTCAGCATGATGGTGCTGATGACTTCGTGAACGCCGCGGCGGCGTTTCAGCTCGGCGGCGATCAACGCGTAGAGGCTTCCACCGACAGCAGCGGCGAGCAGGCAAAGCGGCAGGTGGAGGATCGCGGGAAGCGAGACGCCGGCGCCGCAGACCGCCGCGGCCAGCGCGCCGACCATCATCTGGCCCTGGGCGCCGATGTTGAAGAGCCCGACGCGAAAGGCGACCGCGACCGAAAGGCCGGTGAGCGTGAGGATCGCGGCCTTCGTGCCCGCCTCACCCAGGGGGCGCAGCACGACCGAGACGGGGCCGCCGTCGATGAAGCGCGGCCAGTCTCCGAATGCGCCCCACAACATCGCGCCATAGGCGTCGAACGCGATTCCGAACCCGCCCCGCGTCAGCGCGACCGCGACGAAGCACACCGCGAACGCGGTCACGACCGAGAGGATCGACGGAAGCGCGCGCCTGAGCATCACGACTTCCCCGCGCCGAGCATCCGTCGGCCGAGCTCACGCTCATCGACCTCGGCGCGCGGAAATTCCCCGTTCGTCCGACCCTCGAGCATCACGACGACGCGGTCGGCAAGCGCGAGCACCTCGTCGAGATCCAGCGACACGAGCAGCACCGCAC
>JAYUXE010000716.1:0-4146 GCA_043753165.1 Archangiaceae bacterium
GCGGGGATGACGATCTGCCCGATGAAGTAGTCGGGGTTGGTCGCCTTCAACGTCGCCTGAATCGCCTGGGCTGCGCCCTTGATGATCTGCTTGATCGCCTCGAGTCCCTTGAACAGGGCTTTCAAGACGGGGCCGACGTAGGGAATCGCCTCGAGGCCGGCGCAGATGGCTTCCCACTTCCACCCGTCGGGATCTCCACAGGGGTTGGCGGTGAGCACGACTCCCAGCGCATCGGTGAAGAAGGCCTCGAGGAAGTACATGAACGACAACATCGACTGCCAGACCATGGCGGCGACGTAGTGCGAGACCTGGGTGCGGTTGCTGAACGCGTAGAAGTTGAACGCGCGCGCCTCCATCGCGGCCATCGAGTAGGCGGCGGCGTCGGCGGTGTTCTGCAGGCGAACCCGTTCGTTGATGTTGTGGCCCAGGTTGATCGTGGCGAGCACCGCGATCGAAAGGATGAGGACCATCAACGACGCGAGGACCAGGGCCTGGCCTTCCCGGCGGCGCATCGCGTGGCGAAGGGTTCGGGTGAACATCTGGCTCTAGAGGCCCCACGAAGGGTTCAAGTGCATGATCCACTTGCGGTGAAAGTTCGACTGCATGCGCATGGAATAGGTGGCGGTCAGTGGCAGGAAGTAGCGCTTGCCGACGACGCTCGAGAGCAGCGGAATCGAGCCGGTGGCGAGGCCCCAGAGCACGAGCATCTCGGGCTTGTAGACGGTGTCGAAGCCCTTCTGCTGCTTGATGCCTTTGCCCTTCGCGGCGAGCGCCGAGACATCGCCCGACTTGCCGAGCATGTTCTGTTTCTGGGTGGTCGACCGATCGATGGAACCGTAGAGGGCGACGTTCGAGTTCCCGGCGTACCAGCTGAGGAAGATGACCCAGTTGGCGAAAGGCACGCGCATCTCGTACCAGTAGCGCAGGCGAATCTGCAGCACGGTGGCCTTGCGGTAGACCTCTTCCTGGTTGTCGGGCAGCGGCAGGTTGAAGAACTTGGCGATCTTCGTCTCGAGGTTCGGCACTTCCGGGTAGGCATCGGCGCCGTCGAAATCGAGCTCTTTCCAGTTGAGGCCGTCGCGCAGCTTCCAGATGTTGTCGATGGGCGTGAAGTACGCCGGGTTGACGGTGTCGACGCGGATGAAGCCGAGCAGGTTGGCGCCGTTGATCGACTTCATGTCGGGGCCGACGCCCCACGACAGCTGTGAGAGCGCGGCGTCGTACAGCTGGTGTTTGATCCACGTCTCACCGAGCTTCACGAGATCATCGGTGCGGCCCATGGTCGGCAACAGCGCGACGATGGCCGCGTCGTGCATGCGCTCGTTGTTGCCATTCCACACGATGCCGGCCCGCGCGGCCTGGTAGGCGGCGTACTCAGTCATCAACTTCGCGTGCTGGATCATCGTCAGCTGGATGATGCCGAGGCACATGAACACCATCAGCGGCATGATGATCGCCGACTCGACGGCCGCCTGGCCGGACTCGAAGTGCTGGGGGTGGCGCGCCGGCTTCACTGAAGGGATTATCGGAATGAGCGGGGTCGCTGTGGCATCCGTCATCCGGACCCGTACGGCCAAGAATTACGCCGAGTTACGGCCGAAAATCAGTGGAAAAACCTTTGCCTTTGTACGCCGGCCTTACGATTTTTCGTCAATCAGTACGCCGAGGCGGGCGCCGACTTCTTTTCGGCGGGCGCATCGGGCGTGGCGCTTTCTGCGTCGTACGACCGGGTCTTCGAGGCCGGCGCGGGCTTCAGCGGCTCTTTCGAACGGCGGCTGGCGATCGACTTTGCGGCGGCCGTGTTGGGGAACTCGCGGATCAGCGCGGCACAGTACTTGTCAGCCTGGGCTTCGTTGTCGAGCGCCTGAAGGGCGAGGCACAGGCGGTTCAAGGCTTCGGCCCGCGGGGCTCCCTGGACGTTGGTCTGGAGCACGGCAAGCGCCTGCTTCACTTCTTCCTGGCGGTTACCCTGGTTGCCGGCGACACGGGCGGCCTCCAGCGGACGACGGGCGGCGGTGTCTTGATCCCGCGCCTCGGCCTGCACGTCTTTTTCGAGGCGCTTGCGATCCGACAGGTCGCTGGCGCCGCGTTCGGCGATCTCGTCTTCGTTGGCGCGCGCGGCTTCCTGCTTGTAGGCGACGGGCCGTTCGAGGCCGCCTTTGCTGCCGCCGCCGCCGTAGGTGCTGCCGGTGGGCGGAGTGCCCGGGCCGCTGCTCGAGCCGAGGGCGACGCCGAGGCTGGGCGCGGACTTCGGCTGTTCCTTTGGGGAAGGCGTGGGCTCGGCGGCGGGCGGCGGCGCGGGGGCTTTGGCGACGCTGGGCGCGGGGACGGTCGGCCTGGCGTCTGGGGCCGAGAGGCCCAGGGCGGGCTTGTTGGATTCTTCGCGCAGCGCCTTCGCTTTTTTTTCCTGCACGTAGGCGCCCCGCGAGTTGCTGTAGTCGTCGGCCGGACGGTCGTCCGACTTCTTCGCGTTGGCGACGGCGTCGCCGAGATCTTTGCGCTGCGCGACCTGTCGCCCATCGCCCTGAGCGGCCGTGCCACCCAGCGCTTGCGAGTAGCCCTCGCCAGAAGGAGCGTCGTCTTTGTCGGCCCAGTTGGCGCTGCGCATCGCTCCGGAGGTCTTGCCGGCCTTCATCTTCTGCGCGACTTTCTGCGGCTCGGTTTGCGCGAGCGCTGCTTCGACCTGGGCGTTCTTCTGTTCTTCGGGGGCGGGCGGCGGCGCGAGCACCGGTGCGGCCGCGATGGGCGGTGATTCTTTGCGCGGCGTGGCGTCGAGCGCGGCCTTCTCGGCCGAGAGCTCTTCGAGCCCGCCTTCTTTCTGCGTCTTCACGGCGACGACGGCAACCAGAGAGAGCGCCAGCGCCCCGGCCAACGGCGCGACATACCGGCGCCACCAGGGAATCGCGGGCTTCGCCGTGGTCGCGTTTCGCGCGGCGGCCTGTTCGGCGTAGGCGAGCAGCGACTCGAGGCCGGCGGTCGGCGCGGGCACTTGCGGCAGGGCGGACATGACGGTGCGGACGCCGCGAATCTGCGCGAGGGCCTGGCTGCAGCGGGCGCACGACTTGAGGTGCGATTCCAACGCGCTTGCCTCGGGGGCAGGCAGCTCGCCGTAGGCGAAGTCGAGGAGCTTGTCCTCGTATTGGTGGATCGCGGTTGCCATGGTCTTTGTCAGTCGGGGGCCCTTCAGGCCACCGTCCTCCCTTCAGTCATTTCTCCGTCGACGCCGAGCTCAGCCAATTTCTTTCGCAAACCTTCCAGCGCGTACCGCATTCGGCTCTTCACCGTGTTTTCGTTAACGCCCGTGACCTCTGCGATCTCTTTGAATCCGATGCCGTGGTACTCGCGCAGCAAGAAGACCTCGCGCTGCTCGTCGGGCAGGGCTTGAACCGCCTTCTCGATCATCGGGCGAAGGCGCGTGTTGTGGGCAGCGCGGTCAGGCGAAGCGCCGTCTTGATCCTGCACCGTCTCGCCCAGCGCGCGGCCGTCGGCGTCATCGCCCGCGACGGGCGCGTCGAGGGAGTCGGTCTTCCGGTAGCTCTCCTTTCTCGCGCTGTCCACACAGAGGTTCCTCGCGATGGTGAAGACCCAGGTGGTGAACCGGGCCTTCGGTTGGTATTCGCCTGCCGATCTCACGACTTTCAACCATGTCTCCTGAAGCAGGTCTTCGGCCCGCTGCCGGTGATTCGTGTAACGGAGAATGAAGTTGAAGACTGAGCCGCGGTGACGCGTGACGAGCGTAGAAAACGCCCGGGCGTCGCCCGACTTGAACGCGAGCATCAGCAGCTCATCGCTCGTCTCAGGTCCCAAACTTCATTCCTTTGTTACCAGTGGTTGAACGTGCGGCCGGCCGAGGTGATCTACTTGCGCGAAAGACGCCGGTAAGTCGCGAGAATGACAGGCGTTGCCACTCCTATCACCAAACCCAGCTGCAGCAGCAGCGGCAACGGCAAGGGCCGCTGCAGGTGAATGAACAGGGTTCGGCCCAGACCCAATCCCAGCAGGACGCCGGTGACGCAGCGCCAGGCGTTGGAAAAAGCGTGGGGGCGAAAGCGGCCGTACGCCCAGTCGGCCAGCGCGGGGACGACGAGCCCGAGAGACAGAGGAATGTCGAACGGGTGGTCGAGCGGCGCGCGGAGCTTGAACTGC
>JAYUXE010000717.1:0-1639 GCA_043753165.1 Archangiaceae bacterium
GCCGTCATCTCGCCGAGCCCCTTGAAGCGCATCACCGTGGGCTTCGCATTGCCCTTGGCGTGCTGCTTGATCAGCGCGTCGCGGTGCTCTTCGTCCAGCGCCCAGTACGTTTCTTTTGCGATGTCGATGCGGAACAGCGGCGGCTGCGCGAGGTACACGGCGCCGCTTTGAATCAGCGGGCGCAGGTGCCGGTAGAAGAACGTGAGCAGCAGCGTCGCGATGTGGTGCCCGTCGCTGTCGGCGTCCATCAACAGGAAGATTTTTCCGTACCGCAGCTTCGAGAGGTCGAGGTCGGGCCCGATGCCGCAGCCCAACGCGCTGACGAGATCGGTGAGCTCCTTGTTGCCGAGCACGCTGTCGGTCGACGCCTTCTCTGCGTTCAGCACCTTGCCGCGCAGGGGAAGAATCGCCTGCGTCCGACGATCGCGCCCCTGCTTCGCCGTGCCGCCTGCAGAGTCGCCTTCGACGATGAACAGCTCGCTGTCATCCGGGTTCGTCGACGAGCAGTCGGCCAGTTTTCCGGGCAGCAGGTTCTTGTGGCTGACCGCCGACTTCCGGCTCACCGCGTTCGACGCCGCCCGCGACGCTTCCCGCGCCCGCGCCGCGAGGATGATTCGCGCCACCACCGATTCCGCGATCGTCTTGTGGTCGTTGAGCCACTTCTCGAGCGCCGGCCGCACCACGTTGTCGACCTGCCCCGCCACTTCCGCGTTGTTCAACCGGCCCTTCGTCTGGCCCTGAAACTGCGGCTCGACCACGTAGGTCGACAAGATGCAGGTCAGCCCTTCCCGAATGTCGTCCGCCGTCAGCGTCACGCCCTTCGGAGTAATCCCGTGCGTCTCGATGTAGTTGCGCACCGCCTTCACCACGCCCGCCTTCAACCCGGCTTCGTGCGTGCCGCCGTTCACCGTGGGGATGCCGTTGACGTAGCTCTTCACGTGCTCGTCGGTCGACTCCGTCCACGCCAGCGCGACCTCGAGCTTGATGCCGTTTTCGTGTGACTTGTAGAACGCGATCGAGCCCGTGGGCACGACCTCTTTGCCGCGCTCCGAAATCACCTTGGTGATGAACTCGGCGATGCCGCCGTCGTGCTTGAACGTCTCTTCCGTCGCGGGCGACACCGTCTCGTTGCGAAAGACGACTTCCATGCCCTTGTGCAGGTAGCTCTTCGCCTCGAGGCGTTCTTTGATCTCGGCGGCGTCGAACTTCGCCTTTGCTCCGAAGATCTCGGGGTCGGGCTCGAAAGAAATCGTGGTGCCCGTGCCGCGCGCCGGGCCGACCGTGCGCAGCTTCGTCTTCATCTTCCCCTTCGAGAACGTCATCTCGTACCGCTTCCCGTCGCGCTTCACCTCGGCGGTGAGCAACGTCGACAGCGCCACGACGACCGAGCTGCCCACGCCGTGCAGACCGCCCGAGTGGGTGTAGCTCTTCTTCTCGAACTTCCCGCCCGAGTGCAGCGTGGTGAGGATCACCTCGAGCGCCGGCTTCTTGTACTTCGGCATGATGTCGACGGGGATGCCGCGGCCATCATCGGCCACCGTGATCTTCGTGCCGCTCTTGTGAAGCGTCACTTCGATGCGCGTGCCGTACCCGTTCATCACCTCATCGACGGAGTTGTCGACGATTTCCCAGACGAGGT
>JAYUXE010000718.1:0-1637 GCA_043753165.1 Archangiaceae bacterium
AACGCCACCGCCCAGGTCGGCAGAAGTGAAAGACGCCGGCACGTCAGCCGAGGACGACGAGCACGTCGCCTTCGTTGACCGCCTGCGTTTCCTTGCAGCGAATTTCCTTCACCGTGCCGGCTTCGGTCGCCTCGACGGGCATTTCCATCTTCATCGACTCGAGGATGACCAGCGTGTCGCCGGCGTTCACCGCCTGGCCGACTTTGCACTCAATTTTCCACACGGTTCCAGTGATGTGCGCGGCGACGTCGGCCATGGGGGAATTCTCCTGGTGATGAAAAAGGGGTTACGGCTTGGCGTGGTTTTCGAGGAAGCGGGTGTCGAGCTTGCCCGCGCGGAAGGTCTCGTCGCGAAGAATGCGCGCGTGCAGCGGTAGGTTGGTTTTGATGCCCTGAATGTCGAACGTGTCGATGGCGGCCGTCGCACGCGAAATCGCTTCGGCGCGGTCGGCCCCCGAGACGATCAGCTTCGCGATCATCGGGTCGTAGTTTGGCGTCACCACGTCGCCTTCGGCGTAGCCCGCGTCGAGCCGCACGCCTTCACCCACGGGCGCCTTGAACACCTTGAGCGGGCCCGGCGACGGGAAGAACTTCACCGGGTCCTCGGCGTAGATGCGGAACTCGATCGCGTGCCCTTTGCGCTTCACGTCTTCCTGCTTCACCGTCAGCGCTTCGCCGGCCGCGATGCGGAACTGCCAACCGATGAGGTCGACGCCCGTCGTCAGCTCGGTCACCGGGTGCTCGACCTGCAGCCGCGCGTTCATCTCGATGAAGTAGATGCCGCCGTCGCTGTAGAGAAACTCGACCGTGCCCGCGTTCGCGTACCCAAACGCCTTCGAGGCCTTGATCGCCGCGTCGAACATCGACTGGCGCAGCGCCTCGTTGACGCCACCTGCGAACAACGGAGCGCCCGCTTCTTCCACCACCTTCTGGTGCCGGCGCTGAATGCTGCACTCGCGCTCGAGCACGTGAATCAGGTGCCCCTTCAAGTCGCCGAGAATCTGCACTTCGATGTGGCGCGGGTTCGCGAAGTAGCGCTCGAGGTACACACCTTCACGGCCGAACGCGGCCTTCGCGCGGTCTGAGCACTGGCGAAACACCTTCTCGACGTCGGCCGCCGTCTGCGCGACGGCCATGCCGATGCCACCACCGCCGCCCGCCGCCTTGCACAGCACCGGGAAGCCAATCGCGTCGGCTTCCTTCTGCGCCGTCGCCACGTCGGGAACCACGGCCGCCGTGCCCGGCACGACCGGAACGCCCGCGGCCACCACGAGCCGGCGCGCTTCCGACTTGTCCTTCATGCGTTCCATCGCTTCCGGCGGAGGCCCGATGAACGTGACCCCTGCGTTCGAGAGGGTGCGCGCGAACTGCGCATTTTCCGAGATGAAGCCGTAGCCCGGGTGCACCGCTTCGGCGCCCGTCTTCTTCGCGGCCGCGAGAATCGCGTCGACGTTCAGGTAGCTGTCTTTCGCCGGCGCCGGCCCGAGCCGCACGGCCTCGTCGGCTTCTCGGACGAACGGCAGCTTCTCGTCGGCGTCCGAATAGACAGCGACCGTCTTCATCCCCATCGACTGCGCGACGGTGTTGATGCGCCGGGCAATTTCCCCGCGATTGGCGATTAGAATTTTGCGGAACATG
>JAYUXE010000719.1:0-1636 GCA_043753165.1 Archangiaceae bacterium
CAGGCGGATTTTCAGGTGGCGCAACGTCTCGGGCGGGCCTTGAAGCAGCGCCTCGAACAACCAGTCGACCCAGTTCTCGGCCGCGATGGTCGGGCTCTCTTGCTGCAGCAGCACCGCGTCGACTTCGAGCGTCTGAAGAAAGGCCGCGAGTGGGTGCGCGAGGACCTCGGCGAAGATTCCTGCTTTCGAGAACGTCGCGGATGACGTGCGCACCTTCACCGTGTCGAAGAAGCCGTGGCGGAAGGTGATCGCGATGCCGGGCGACTTCAGTGGCCCCAGCAGCGGCGCTTCGGGTGAAATCGGCGACACCATCCACTGTCCCAGCGGCTCGCCCTGCTCGAGCAACCAGTCGGCATAGACGAGATAGCGCCCGTCATCGTTCGGAGCAGCACGAATCGCCTCGCGAAACGCCGCCTCTTCCGCGGGCATCGGCACGGTCTCCAACCGGAAGCGCACCAACATCGCGAAGTCGATGTCGTTGCCCTGCACCGCCTCGAGCATCACGCGTTTTCCCTTCACGTAGATGCCGTGCGCGGTGTCGTAGTTCTCGACGAACCAGACGTTCTGCAGGCGCGCGAAGCAGCCGTGCCGAAGCGGAATCGACGGGTGCTTGAGCGGCACGTCGCATTCCTTCGCGCGACCGACGACGGCCTTCCATCGCCAGGTGAGGTCGAGCTCGCCACGGGGCTGATCGCGCGGCAGCACGGGCTCCCATTTCAAGAGTGTGCGATCAGGCAAGGCTAGCGCTCGAGCTTGAAGCGATAGACGGCACCGGTCGAGAGTTGAAGCTGATCGTCATCGCGCAGCGCCGCGCGGGTCACCGGGCGCCCATTCAGGGTAATGCCCGACGGCGACGGAGGCACGGCTTCGATTTCCCAATGCGCGTGTTTGCGCTGCAGCCGCCAGAAGGCGACGCCCGCAGTCCCACCCGACGGCGGAGCGACGTCGATGAGCTCTGCCGTGTCTCCCAGGTCCTGCACCTGCTTTCCGCCGACCAGCGTCGCGCGTTTGAAGCGGCCGAAGAGCGCTCCGGTCAGATTCGGAAAGCGCGGCTTGAGCAGCTGGCGGAACCGCAACGAGGCCTCGTCGGCCCAGGCGTCAGCGTAAGAGACGTCGCCCAGGCTCAGGTGCGTGAGCGTCATCGGCGCGATCGTCTGTGCGTTGCGAAGGATTTCGACGAAGGCTTGCGCGGTGCTCTGCGCGCCTCCGGCATCGAGGGTCAACGATTCGAGGTACCGGGCGACCGGCAAACGCAGCAGCTGATCGATCGACGTCAGCGGCTCGGCGCCGAAGAGCTGCAGGTCTCGCAGGACTGCGCGTCTCAGCAGCCCGTTCGTCCATTCGACATCGAGCCGTCCTTCCGTCCACGTCCGCGCGAGCGGGCCGAGCCACCGAAGGTCGCTGGCTCCCTCAATCCTCCCGAGAGAAGCCCCGTTCGTCCCGAGAGCAGTCGAGGGATGAGCCGCCTGGGTGGGCCGGTTGTCGGGTTGCTTCAGGGCATGCGCGATGCGCTCGCCCAGCGGATCATTCGCCTCGAGCAGCGCATCGGCCCAGACGGCGAGCCGTGGCGCATCGTCGAGCGACAACGATTCGGGACCTGCCACCGTGCTCCCCGGAGCCGCCGTGAAAAACCGGA
>JAYUXE010000720.1:0-1635 GCA_043753165.1 Archangiaceae bacterium
TGCATCACGAGGCCGTAGCGTTCGAAGGTCTTGAAGTCGGTGGTGACCATCAGCGCCACGCCGGGGCCGCCCTTGCCGAACGCGGTGTACGCGACGACGTATTTCTTGAGCTCGTCGACCCAGGTGATGCGCGGGTCTTCGATTCCCCAGAGCTCTTCGGGATGTTTCTCGGGGTCGGGCAGCAGCGTCGGCGCCTCGTCGATGATCCAGCCATCGACGCCGTTCTTCGAGCGCGCGGCGGTGAGGTGCGAACGGCCGGTGCGTTCTTCGACGCGAACGAGCAGCAGGGTGGTGCCGTCTTGAAGTTTGGTCGCTCCGCCGTTGAAGACGGTGTGGGCCGGGTAGGGCCACATGTCGGCGGTGAGCAGGGGGTTCTTCTTGTGGCGAAAGAACAACGTTTCGTAGCCGCGAGGCTTGGTCACGGGTTGAGCTCCAGAAGGGCCGAGGTGCGCGAGATGACGGTCGCGTCGGCGGGCAGAATGCGATCGGTTTGAGGGGCGGTGAGGCGTTCAGCGAGGCGCATCTCGAGCAGCGCGAGCAGAAAGGACAGCGTCGATTCAGCGCCCTGGTTTTCGTTCGCGCGGTCGGAGTGCAGGCCGTCGCGGCAGCCGCCGGTGCGCGGGTCGTACAGGGGGGCCATCACCTGATTCTGGCCCAGGAACCAGACGAAGGCCCGGCGCGCGCGTTCGGCCCACTTCGCGTCGGACGTCACGCGCTGCGCTTCGAGGCAGGCTGAAATCATCGCGCTCGCTTCGATGGGCTGCTGATCGAAGGGCGCCTTGGGGCTGCCGCGCTCGTAGAAGCCGTTGCTGCCGATGGGCACGAAGATGCCGTCTTCCGACGTCTGAATCTGCGAGAGCCACTCGAGGCCCTGCAGGCCGACCGCGACCATCTTTTCGTGCTTCATCGCGGCGCCCGTGAGGATCAGCGCCTGCGGCAGTCGCGCGTTCGAGTACGTGACGCGATCTTCGAACCACGGCCAGTCGGTGTGGCTCGTGCGGTCGAACAGATCGAGCAGCTTGAGGCTCAACGTCGAACGCACCTGCTGCATGCGCGTGTCGCCCTCAAAGGTACGCAGATATTCCCCGAGGCCGAGCAGGCTGAAGGCCCAGGCGCGGGGGCTCGAGAAGTTGATGGTGTGGCCAATGCCCTGGTGAAAGAGGCTGCCGGCGAGGCTGGCGCGCCCCGGGTCGTGGCTGCGGCCGACGACGGTGCCCAGGGCCCACAGCGCGCGGCCGTGGCTGTCTTCCGAGCCGACGTCTTCCATCCACTGTCGTCCGTACGACATGAAGTTCCGGAAGCGGCCGTTTTGCGAGTTGAACGCGTGGCTCAGGAACGCGAGGTAGCGCGCGCCCAGCACGCGAAGCGCCTTCGGCTCGACCTCGCCCGAGTCTTCGACCAGCGCCATGAGCAGCAGCGCCCGCGCGTTGTCGTCGACGCAGTAGCCCTCGTTGTAGTTGGGCACGGTGTAGGTCGCGTGCTGCAGGATTCCGGTGTCGTCCGTCATCACGCGCAGGTGCTCGAGGTTGAGCTCGGGCAGCGCGGCGGGGCGGCGGGAAAGCGTGCGGGCCTGGAAGCGGGTGCGAAGGCGTTCGGCGTGCCCGGTTCGGGCGCGCTCGAAGCTCTCGACGTAGC
>JAYUXE010000721.1:0-4135 GCA_043753165.1 Archangiaceae bacterium
CGAAAGAAGCGGCGGAGAACGAGCAGGCCCTGCTGCAGGCGAAGGTCGAAGCGGCGGAAGAGACGGCGCGCGCGGGTGCGACGGATGAGCAGGTCACCCTGCTGCAGGCCCGACTGGAAACGGTGCTCGCCCAGGCGGAAGAGCGCGACTCGCGAATGCAGTCGATGGCGACCGAGCTCGAAGACGCGCAGGCGCTGTTGCGAGAACGAGACGAAGCGCGCTCGGTCGCCCGGAAGTTGGTGACCGAGCGAGACGAAGCGCGGGCCGTCGCGCGCAACCTTCACCAGCGCATGGGCTCAGGCAGCCACGAGGCCGAGTCGGCGTTGCGCGCCGAACGGCAAATTGCTTCGCAGCTCGTCACCGACAAGCAGCGCCTGCAGATGCAGATCGACTCACTCACGCGGCAGCTCGACGTCGAACGCGCTGCGCGTTCGAAGCTCGCCTCCGAGCGCGACTTCGGCCGGGTCGACACGCGCCCGTACGAGCTCGGCGCCCTGCGCGGCACCCAACCCGAGATGCCTGCGGCGGCGCTGCCTTCCGAGTGGGCCGACGAAAAAACCGACCCGGGCGATCGCACCCTGCCGATGGTCAAGCGTCCCCCGGTGAAGACCGAGCCGATGGGCGCCGCCACCCCACCGCCGAATCCGAAGAAGGGAAAATGAGAATCGCTGTCTTGCTGACGATGATGCTGGCCGCGAACGCCGTCGCGCAAGACCAGGCGGACTGGGCGGCCTGGGAAGACGCCTACCAGTTCGACTGCAACGCGCCGTACGGCACCGTGGGCAAGAGCGAGACGAAGGTTCAAGGCGACTTCAAGTACGAGCTTGCGGGCGGCACGATCAAGGTGCGCCGCGAGCACCCGCGCAAAGACGCGTCGACCGCGCGCATCGGCGTAATCGCCGGCATCAAGGATCTCGAGCCCGAGACGAAGGCCGCGCTGGCAAAGGTGCTCGCGCAGTTCGAGGCGGCCGATGTCGAGATGGTGCTCGTCGGAGGCGACTCGGCCGAAGCGCCTGACGTCCTCGATCAGATCTACGGCTACCTCGTCGAGGCCACGAAGCGCCCGATTCTCACCGTCGCGGGGAATACCGAGCGCGGCGGCGCGCACAACTACGCGATCGCCAAGCAACGCAAGGCCGGCCATGTGCACTTGATCAACATGGGGCTCAGCCGCAGGTACGACGGCGAAGGCGTCGACGTCGTCTCGCTGTCCGGCTACCACGACAAGCGCTACCTGCACGTCTCGGGCGGCTGCCTCTACACGGAGAAGGCGATCAGCGACACGGCGGCAGCGGCGCGGGGCAGCGACGACCCCGTCGTCTTGCTCACGCACGGCCCCCCGAAGCAGACGGGCAGCAAAGCGCTCGACTACGTGCCGCAGGTCGGCAACGTCGGCGACCCGGCGCTCCACACGTTGATCAAGGAAGCGAAGATTCCGTTCGGCGTCTTCGGCCACATCCTCGAGGCCGCGGGCCATGCCACGGATCTCGCGGGCAAGGTGTTGCCGGCGAAGAAGCTGCAGAAGTCGCTGTACCTGAACCAGGGCTCGGTCAACACGCTGCCGTGGAAGATGAACGACGGCACCACCAGTTACGGGCTCGCGATGCTGCTGACCGTGAAGGGCGCGCAGGCGTCGTACGAAGTGATCCGTCTGCCGAAGCCGTGATTCCGACGCTCACCACCGCCCGGCTGAAGCTGCGCGAGTGGCGCGAGTCCGACCGGGCGCCGTTTGCCGCGCTGAATGCAGACCCGGCGGTGATGGAGCACTTCCCTGCCCCGCTGATTCGCGCCGACAGCGACGCGATGGCCGACCGGATCCGCGGCCATTTCGAGCGCCACGGCTACGGGCTGTGGGCGGTCGAGCTGCCGGGGGTGCCATTCGCGGGGTTCATCGGGCTGAACGTGCCGATCTTCGCGGCTCCGTTCATGCCGTGCGTGGAGATTGGGTGGCGGTTGTCGGCGGCGACGTGGGGGCATGGCTACGCGCGGGAAGGGGCGGCGGCGGTGCTGGCCTGGGCGTTCGACGTGAAGCGGATTCCCGAGATCGTCTCGTTCACCGTGCCCGGCAACACGCGGTCACGGCGGGTGATGGAGGCGATCGGGATGAAGCAGGACGCGGCGGGCGACTTCGAGCACCCGCTGATTCCGTTGGGGCACAAGCTGCGGAAGCACGTGCTCTACCGGGTGACTCTGGTGGTCAGGGGCTGAGCCGAGGTCTCGACCTTTGGCGGTGGTGCCTGCCGAGATCGGACGAGCACGACCGTCGCCGCGATGATGAGCCCGGTCGCGACCAGCGTGCGGCCGTGAATCTGTTCCGAGCCGAGCGCCGCGCCCAGCATCACGGCGATCGCCGGGTTCACGTACGAGTAGCTCATCGCGATCGCCGGCCGCGTGTTCCGCAGCAGGTAGTTGTAGGCCGAGAACGCGACCAACGAGCCGAAGACGATCAGGTAGACCAGCGAGGCCACCGACTTGGCCGAAGGATTCTCGGGGAAGCGTTCACCGTGAATGAGCGCGACGACGAGCAGCGCGGCGCCGCCCGTGACCATCTGCGCTGCGGCGGACATCAGGCCCTTCGGCAGGGGCAGCCGGCGCGCCAGCAGTGAGCCCAGCGCCCATGCGATCGGCGCGATCATCAGCACGAGCGTCGAGGTGAAGTCGGCGCGCAGCTCGGAGCCCGCGCACAAGATGACGACGCCCGTCATGCCCAGCACCATCGCGATCCACTCGGCGCGGCTGGTGCGTTCACCGAACAACGGCCCCATCGCCGACGCCCACAGCGGCATGGTCGCGCAGACGACGGCGGCGATGCCCGATGAAATCTTGAGCTCGGCGATCGCGACGAGCCCATTGCCCAGCAGGAAGAACAACGCGCCGACGGGCGCCGAGTACAGCCACTGCTTCGCCGTCGGCAGGGCTTCGCCTCTCAGCCGAAGCACCGTCACCAGCACGCCGCCCGCGATGAGGAAGCGAACGCCGCCCATCAGCAGCGGAGGCAGGCCTTCGACCGCGAAGCGCATCACCAGGTAGGTCGACCCCCACACCACGTAGACGAGGAAGAGGGCGAAGATCGTGCGGCGGTCGAGCGAAGCAGTCGGAGCCATGGCGGAAGCGCAATCTCACGCCGTCGCGCCGCGAATGCCAGCGTACCTGCGCGGGTGCCCGACCAGCACAGATTGGCACAGCGCCTTCGGCGACCGGTACAGACCGCGCCGTTCGGAACCGGCCCACTGTACCGGTTCGATGCGCCACCCGACCTGTACACTTCGCTCCATGGACCTGCTTTACGAAACGCTGGCCGCCGAGCTGAACGAGTCCGTCGCGCGGGGGGTGTTGCGGCCCGGCGATCGCCTGCCGTCGGTGCGGCTGCTGGCGCGGCAGAGAAAGGTGAGCGTCGCGACCGTGTTGCAGGCGTATCTGCGGCTCGAGAACCAGGGCGTGGTCGAGGTGCGCCCGAAGTCGGGGCACTACGTGCGAACCCGCCGGGCGCTCGAGCTCGCCGAGCCGCGCACGTCGCGCCGCGCTGCGAGCCCCGCCAGGGTCCAGGTGTCGACCGGCGTCGCTGCGCTCAGCGCCTCGATGCGCGACCCCGCAGTCGTCCCTCTCGGCTCTGCCCTGCTGTCGCCCGACCTGTTGCCCATTCGCGCCCTCAACCGCATGCTCGCCGGCATCGCGCGCGAGATGTCGTCTGCCGGAGCGACCTACGAGTCCGGCCCCGGCCTGCTGACCCTTCGCCGCCAGCTTGCGCGTCGCAGCGTCTCCTGGGGCATGTCACTGACCGCCGATGACTTCGTCACCACCAACGGCGCGGTGGACGCGCTGCACCTGGCGCTGCGTGCCGTTGCAAAGCCGGGCGACGCGATCGCGGTCGAGTCGCCGACGTACTTCGGGGTGCTGCAGCTGATCGAAGAGCTGGGACTGAGGGCCGTCGAGGTGCCCACCCACCCGCGCAACGGCTTCGAGCTCGACGCGTTGGAACAGGTGATTCGCACCACACCGTCACTCAAAGCGGTGCTCGCGATGCCGACGGTGTCGAACCCGATTGGCGCGGTGATGGCCGACGACGCGAAAGAGAAGCTGGTGAAGCTGGTCACGAAGTACGGCATCGATCTGATCGAAGATGACGCCTACGGCG
>JAYUXE010000722.1:0-1634 GCA_043753165.1 Archangiaceae bacterium
TGATCGCGCGGCAGATGTTCGACGACGCGGCCCCGATGGTCAGGCGCGCGACGGCAATCGACCCGTACCACGTGCCCACGCGCACCCACCGCGCGGTCATGCTCGCCGTCGAAGGCCAGGGGCTCACCGCGATGAACGAGCTTCAGCACGTCGCCGACACGTTCGAAGACGCGTACGACGCCCGCCTCTTCGCCGGGATGCTCGCGCTTCAGGCCGACGATCGTCCCCGCGCGCTGGAACAGTTCGAACGGTACATGCAGGAAGCGCCCGTCGATGAGCAGCCGCCGATGCTCGGCAAGGCGCTGGTTCAGCTGCGGGCCGAGATCGCGCAGAAGCCAGCGCCGACGCCGCTGAAGCCCTGAGCCTCGACACTGTCGCGCGACAGTCACGCGACAGCTGACCGGATCGCCCACCGTCAGCCGAACGAACGCGCGGGCTTGGCGGTTGGTACGCGCGGTGCTCCCGTGCTGGGGCGTGCGCCTCATCTTCGTTGCTCTCGCCCCAGCCCTGGTTGCCTGCGTCAGCGTTCAAAACGTTCGGCGTGGCCCCGAGAAGGCGATGCCGAGCGCGTGTGATTCCGGACACGCGCTCGCGACGCTCGACTCCTCCACGGATCGGGTCCGGCTGACCTTCGACCGCACCGACAGCTGCGCGCGCATCACCGAGGTCACGTGGATCGCCGACACTGAAACCGAGCTGGCTTCTCCCGCGCGGTGGACGCTGGCAGCGCTGACCACCGTGGTGGTGGGGATCCCCCTGCTGGGAGGGGTGCTCGTCGCGTCCCAAAAGGGAAACAGCAAGATCACGGAAGCCCTCGGGCCCGCGGCCATCGCCATCACTCTTGGCGCCGGGGTCGCTGCGTTCGTCGGCAGCGGGGTTGCCATCGGTGTGCCCAGCAAGACGACCCAAACGCTGCAGCTCGTGCGCGATCCAGTGCTCACGTCTCAGCAAGTGGTCGTCGAGGGAAGTCTGACGATCGAAGGCGGCCCCCCGCACCGGGTCGTGAACGGCGCGATCGCGCTCACGCTGCATGAGGCGCTGGGGCTCAGCGACGGCCAGATGCGTCTCGACGGCGCGACGGTGGAGCTCATCGGCCTCGACTCGGGCCTGCGGCTGCGCGCTCTACCCGCATGCCAGTTCGCGATTGCCGGCTTCGAGGCGAACGACGCGACCTCGATGGGTGTGATGCAGAAACAGTCACGCCTCGCCGCAGTCGAGAAGTGCCGCGAAGGCGACTGGGCGTTCGCCGATTACGTCGCGTCCGCGCTCGCCGCTGAAGCCAGCCCCTGGTGGCCCTGAAGTCGTTACGCGAAGTCGTGCTTCATCGACCCGGACAAGTTGTCTTCGCTGCGCTTCAACGCCAGCTTCACGAGCACCTGCCGAATGGGCGGGTAGTCGTGGATGATGCCGTTGACCTTCGGCATCTCGAATCGCAGCAGCGTGACGGGCGAGGTCGCCCTGAAGGTCGCCGAACGCACCTCGCCGAGCAGCGCGGCGATTTCGCCGAAGAACGCGCCACGCTCGAGCTTCGCGACGGGGCGATCGTCGACGAGCACCTCGAGCGTGCCGTCAGAGACGATGAAGAAGGCGCTGCCGTCGTCGCCCTGCTTCACCACCACGTCGCCCGACTGGTG
>JAYUXE010000723.1:0-4128 GCA_043753165.1 Archangiaceae bacterium
GGGCCGCCGTGGCAGTTGGCGCAGTTGCCTTCGACGAACACCGCCGCCCCGCGCGTCACGGCCGCGGCGTCCAGCGCCTTGCGGCCCTTCGGCGGGCGAATCGTGCGCGCGTACGCGTCGATGTCATCCCACGCGGCCGGCACGCACTTGACCGCCAGACCATCGGCAAGCTCCTTCGACGATTGCAGCAGGTTGTTCGCCGGCAGCATCGCTGCCATCTCATTGGCGAGGTTTCCGCAATCTGCCTGCGTCGCTGCGCTCGTGATGGCGCCCTTGCCACCCTGCGTGCCGCGCGTGTTGCCTTCGAAGTCGTGCATCTCGTCGATGATTCCCGTCCAGTTGAAGATGCGCTGCTTCTGCGCGCCCGGACCGTGCGAGTAGCTGCCGTCCATCGACGTCGACTGCCGCGGGCCGGCCCCGAAAATCCAGGTGATGTTGTCCGACAACCCGTCCGGGTGGCACGAGCCGCACGACGACCAGGCGCTGTTGCTCCACCGCGTGCGGCCCGTGAAGAAGAAGTGCCGGCCGCGGTTCACCGCAATTTCCGCCGGCACCGTCGAGGCCGGCACCGAGACCACCGCGTCCGTCAGCGTCTGCGTGGCGAGGTCGATGACACCCAGCTTCTGGTTGCCCCAGCAGTTGACGTACGCCTTGCCGGTGACGACCGCGATGCCGGTCGGGTTGAAGCAGGTCGCTCCGCCCATGCCGTTGAGCAAGTCGATTTGCTTGTTCGCCGTCGAGCCGAGGCTCAGCGTGGTGCCGGTGCCGTAGTCGAGGCGCTGCACCACTTCACCGCCGCGCGCGACCGCGTACGCGACGTTGCTGGTGCCGAGGAACGAGAGGTCGACGAGGTCGGCGAGGAAGAACTTCGGGGCAGCGAGCGCTTCGACCAGCGGGGCCAGCGACTGCGAGCCAGCCACGCCCGTCACTTCCGTCTTCGTCGCGATGTCGCCGACGAGCACCACCGGAGCGACGTTCTGGTCGAACTTCGGCGCGCCACCCGGCGAGGCGCCGATGGCCGCGACGTAGACCTTGCCGTTGGCGACTGCGGCGGCGAACAGCTGGTTGGGGCTGACGCCGGCTCCGAAGCCACCGTCGGCCATCGGCGCAAAGGTGATGGGTCCGTCGACGGTCAGCGCGCCCGCTGCGCTCAAGTTGTAGACCGCGACTGCGCCCGTGCGGCTCAGGTCGGTGCCTTCGGCGGCGGCGTTCGTGCGGCCGTAGAACTCGGTGACGATGACCTTCTCGTCGGTGTCGTCGGCGTCCCCGTCATTGGTGATGACGACCGCGCGCGGGTTCCTGAGGCTCACGGAATTCACGATTGCGTTGGTGGTGGTGTCGATGACGCTGACGCGCGCCTCGGCCCATTCCGTCACCACGAGGAACCTGCCCGTCGGCGACAGCGCGAGGCCCGTGGGCTCGGAGCCGACGTTGATGGCGGCTCCGATGGTCGGGGCCGCGGTGTCGAGGTTGCTGACGAGCTTCACCGTCGCATCCGCGCGGTTCGCCACCCAGGCCGACTTGCGGCTCGGCGTGTACACCACTGCGCTGGGCTCGTTGCCCGTGTTGACGCGCGAGAGAAGGGTCTTCGTCGACGCCGAGAAGGTCGAGAGCGTGTTGTTGTCGGGGTTCACCATCGAGATGAGCGCGAGGTCGTCGGACACCGAGACCGTGCTCGACTTCGAGGCTGCCAGCAACATCGCGCCCCCCGAGCCTCCGCCGGCGCCGCCACCCGCTGCACCGCCACCCGAACCGCCGCCTGCTGCACCACCGCCCGTGCCCGCGCCACCACCGGTGCCGCTGCCGCCGCCCGCCGAGCCGCCGGCTCCACCGCCCGAGCCTGAATTCGTGCCGCCTGTACATCCAGCAGACAAAACCGCTGCGACCGCAATCGCCGCAGCGACGAGTCTTGAGACGTTCTTCATGTGTGAGGTTCCCCTTTCTGACCGAGATGGCCAGCGCAATGCATTCGAGACGGCGGGAGAAGCTAGACGACTACTGCAACTGGGCCCAGAGCAGAATCGCGAGAAACCCGAGTCCCATCGCACCGACGAACACACCTGCCGCCAGCCAGATGAAGCGGCTGCGGAAGGGGCCATACGGGCGCGTGAGGTATTCTTCCTGCGGCTCGTCGCCCGAAATCGGCTCGATTTCCTGAATCAACGAGTCTTCGAGGCGTGGCTCGGCGCTGGTGTCGTAGGTGACGCCGAAGCTCATGCGCTTCGCAAGCGCGGAAGCGGCCAGCGGCTGCGTCATGCGTGGATCTTTCGACGGCATCGGCGCCCGGCCTTCGACGGTGCGCGCGGGCGGCATCGTCGACGGCGGCGGGCGGCCCGGGTCGGTGACGTCTTCGTCGTTCGAGGGAATGTAGTCGGCCGGCGCGAGCACCGCGGTGTGCTCGAAGGCCAACGCGGTGGGCGGCACGAACTGAAGCTTCCGCGCCTTGTCGGTTGGCACGTCGGAAATCGGCTTGCCGTGCAGCGTGTACGCGAGCACTTCGTCTTCCGATTCCTTCTCGCGCTTGAAGACGCGCTGCAGCAGCTCGGCGAGGTCTTTTTCGTTCGTATCCGGTGCGTGGCGCAGGCGGACCTTCTTCATCGCTTCGCCGAAAATTTCTGCCGACGCGTAGCGGTCGCACGGGGCCTTCTTCAGCGCCTTGAGCACGAGCTCGTCGACTTCGCGCGGCAGACTGCCGTGGTACAGCGACGGCGCTTCCCAGCTGGGATTCGCGGCTTTGCGCCAGCGTTCGATGGGGTCGCCTTTCTGCGGCAGCGCGTGCCAGGCGAGCAATTCCCAGAGCATCACGCCCACCGAGTAGACGTCGGCCCGGCGATCGACGAGCTGCTTCTTCGCCTGCTCGGGCGCCATGTACGTGAGGTTGCCGATGACGACGCGCGGCGCGGTCTGCTCTTCTTTGAGCGTCGACTGCGCGGCGCCGAAGTCGATGATTTTGACCTCGCCCTTGTACGAGATGCAGACGTTGGCGGGCGACAGGTCGCGGTGCACCAGATGCAGCGGGTCGCCCTTTTCGTCCTTCGCGTTGTGCGCGTATTCGAGGCCGGTACACACGCGCTCGCCGAGCAGCAGAATCAGCCCCAGCGGCAGCTGCGTCTTGCGGTCGCGCAGGCGGCGGGTGAAGCGCGACACCGTCTTGCCCTGCACGTACTCCATCGTCAGGAAGTACTCGCCGTTCACTTCGCCCATCGCGTAGACGCGCGCGATGTTGGTGTGCTTGAGCCGCACGACGACGCGCGACTCGTCGAGGAAGCGGCCGACGAAGGCGCGGTTCTCGAGCAGCGACGGCAGCACCTTCTTCACCACGCAAGCGCGCGGGGCCTGGCCGCCGACGCTCTGGCCTTCGCGCGCGAGAAAGACTTCACCCATGCCGCCCGCGCCGATGCGGCGAATCAGCTCGTACTTGCCGAACGGAACCGGTGCTTCAGGGCTGGGGTCCTGCAACATGGGGAAGCCAGCTTGGGGTCGAGTCTTCAACGGAGCAAGCAGTGTCCGAGGGGGCTCAAGGTCGCGCTGCCGAAGGAAAAGGTTCGGGTCGGTGACGAGGTCGATGTCGAAGGAGTTCGGAGAAAGCGAAGACATCGTGCGAACCGCCGCTGAACTTCCCCTTTGCTGACCCCCGCTCTAGCGGCTGATGCCGCACCGCGTCAACTCACTCACACGCGTTCACCGGCTTCGCTCGAGCCGCGGCGAGCCCTGGTCGGGCTTGTTCGGACCGGCAGAGTCGACCACGCGGCTGAGCATGCCCGACACGCCCATCAGCCGGCCGCTGCCGACGAAATAGAAGAGCTCGCCCACGGCTCTTCTATTTCGAGAAATCGTCCCGTCCGCCCAAAACCGGCCCGGCGCTTCCGCGCCCGCTGGCAGGGTCATTCAGCCCGCGCGGATCAAAAACTCGAGCCGCACCCGGGTGGCCGGCTTCAGTGTCTGTTGTCCGTACGTGCCGGCGGGCGCCGTCCACGGCTCGACGCAGATGAACGGTTTTCCGGGCAGGGTCCAGAGGACGAGGGTGGTGAAACCCTCGCTCCACTTCAGCGAAATCGGGCGGGCGGCTCCGCGGTGCAGCACCGTCCTTCCCCCGCGGTGGTCGAGCAGGTGCACGTCGAGCCCGTC
>JAYUXE010000724.1:0-1631 GCA_043753165.1 Archangiaceae bacterium
TTCGCGATGCCGTTCACGCTGCAGTTGTTGTTCGCCATCGCGACGCCGAGCTCGTTCGTCGAGCCCGCCGCCGAGTAGGGGCTGTCGGCCGGGTACAGCATCGCGCCCGGCGCCTTGAGCCACGTCCCTTCGATGAAAGACTTCGCCTGGTGCGCGACGTACGCGCTGCCCAACACCGAGCTCGGAGCGATCATCAGCTCGTACACCGCTCCGCAGTCATTGCGCGCCAGCCGCACGTGATTCGGGCCACCGAGATCGCGCCCGGTCGGATCATCCGTCATGCCCTGGTTGGTTTCACTGAACGCGACGAACAGCCGGCTCGTCACCGGGTCGAACGTCATCCCTTCGGTCTTGCGGAACTCGGTGGTGGCTCCGAGGTAGGCCGAGTAGCGCCGCGACTCGAGGAAGGCGGCCGCTTTCTCCATGCCCGTCTTCAGCCTCAAGCACTCGAAGCCCGTCTCGGTGTTGACCGACTTGAACCCCATCGTCGTGTCGCAGCCCCCGGCGATCGGCGCCTGGGCGTCGAAGATCTGCGAGAAGCGCGTCTTCGCCGTGATCAGCGCCTTCACTTCGGCGTTGGTCGCGTGGCCCAGCTCAATCCAGTACAGGTCGGCCGCACCATTCGCCGCGCCCGCGGGCGACGTCTGAAACCACCGGGCCGCGTAGAGCTTGCCCGCCGAAAGATCGCCCGCCGTGTCGGCGATGAACATCTGGAACCCGTCGTTCGAGCCGTCGTCCGTCAGGTACACGGTCTTCTTGTCGGGCATCACGTACGCCAGCTCGAGCGCGCGCCGGCCCATCGCGTAGTGCTTCGTCACCGTCGTCTGCCCCGCTTCGGCCACCTTCACTTCGACCGCGAACCCGTAGTTGTAGGGGTCGTACACGGCGCGCGCGTCGGCGATGGCGAGGTCGGGAATGCCGTCGGTGTTGGCGTCGGTGTAGATGTCCTTGCCGAAGTAGCGAAGCATCTGTTTGCCCGAGCCCAGCTGGTTGATGTTCGTGGCGTTCTCGTAGACGCGCGCGTCGGCTGGGTACTCTTCACTGCCCAGGTGCGTGCCCCACGGCGAGACGCTGCCTGCGCAGGGGATCCAGAGGCCTTCGACGGAAGAGAAGTCGATGGGCCGCGTCGACACGGCTGACAGCTTTCCCTGGGCGTCCTGCGCGAGCTCCGTCAGGTACATCGCGGCAGGCACCGTCTCGAAGTGCGTGACCTCGTAGAGCTTGCTGCCGGCCTTCAGCATCGACGAGAAGTCGTTGCTCGGCGACACGACTTCCGAGTTGTCGACGTTCTTCAGCGGCAGGCCGTCTTTGCCGATGATCCGGCCGAACACGTTGGCGCCTACCGTCTGCCGGCTTCGCAGCAGCGTGTTGTACGTCATCGTGTGCTTCGTCCCGTCCATCACCAGCGCGCTCGCGCTCATCACCTGGCGTTTCGACGCGTCGTTCAATGCCGCTTCGATCGGCAGGAAGTGCAGCGACTTCGTCGCTCCCACGGCTCCCGGCATTCCGTTCATGCCATTCGTGCCGTTGGAACCATCGGTGCCGTTCTTTCCGTCTGCGCCCATCGCGCCATTCCGCCCGTCGGCGCCATTCTTACCGTCGACGCCATTGCGGACTTCCGCGCCACAGGA
>JAYUXE010000725.1:0-1629 GCA_043753165.1 Archangiaceae bacterium
GTGGCCGCAGGCGAGGCTGAAGCCGCGACGCCCGACACGCTGAAGTTCGACCCGGCCGCGATGGAAGCGACGCTGAACAAGATTGACGAACGCATGGGCAGCTTCCGGGACATGGACTTCGCTCAGCGAGAGGCCGAGAACGCCGCAGAGACCGAGCTCTTCGCCTCACGCACCCGCGTCACCCGCGCCGCGATTCGCACGCTCTACTTCACCGGCCAGTTCATGGAATTGAAGGAGCATGAACGGCTGCACCCCGGCGTCCAGGCCCGCATGGCGCGCATGCAGCCCGAGATGGACGAGGCCGTCGATGGGATGGCGACGTTTCTCGAAGCGCTGACGCCGGCCGACCACAAGAAGGTGCAGCAGGACTTGAAGGCCGACCCCGAGCTCAGCGGGCGCATCGGCGATTTGCTTCAGCAGGTCGCGAAGGAAGACGGCATGTCGTTCTCGCGCCGCTTCGACATGCGGGTGGCGATCGACGACTTCACGCGCCGCATGCAGACGCAGAACCCGGCGATCGTGATCGACCCCTACGTGCAGAAGACGCGCAAGGTGCAGGCGAACGCGGGCACGCTGGAAGAACGCGAACGCGCGCTGCAGGTGCGGGCGGGCGAGAAAGCGTTCTGGGATTTTCAGCAGCGCAGCAAGGCGCACGTGAACGCGTGGGACGAGGTGTACGAGGCCCGGCCGCGCATCGACCTCGCGCAGCTCGAGCGCATGTACCCGGAAGACGGACTGGATCCGGTCGATCGCACCGCGAAGCCGTCGAAGCTGATTCGCGTCGGGGGGTACCTGATGGGAGCGGGCTTCGGCACCGCGGCGCTGGGCGGCATCTTCTATTTGATCGCAGCGGCCAACGCGGTGTCGGCCAGCGCCAGCGGCTTCTTCATCCCTGCGTTGATCTTCGGAGTCACCATCGGCCCCGCCCTGCTGCTCGCCGGCCTCATCGTGCTGATCATCGGCGGCATCTGGTACGCGGCCGTCAAGGACTGAGCGTGGCGGCGCGCCCCGATATCGTCATCTCGGGGGCCGGAGTTGCGTGCGCGGTCGGAACCGGTTGCGACGCCCTGTGGGAAGCGCTGCAGGCGGGGCGCGACGGGCTGCGCGGGGTCGAACGCTTCGACGTGAACGCGTTCAACACGCACGTCGCCGGGCTGTGGCCGCAGTGGGACCACACGAAGCCCGAAGCCTGCACCGCGCTCGAGCTGGCGACGGCGGCCGCACGCGAGGCCTGGACGAACGCGAAGGTCGATGGCGCGCGGCGCGTCGCGGTCATCGTCGGCACCTGCTTCGGCGAGCAGTACACGGGCTTCAGCGAGCTCGCGCAGAACGTCGCAAAGGCAATCAACGCGACCGGCCCTGCCGTCACCGTCTCGACCGCCTGCTCGTCGTCGACCACCGCGATCGGGCTCGGGCGCGATTGGCTCGAAGAAGGCGTGGCCGACGTCGTCATCGCAGGCGGGGTCGATGTGCTCACGCGCCAGGTGTTCGCGGGGTTTCATGCCTTGGGGACGTTGAGCACGGGCAAGTGCGCTCCGTTTGGTGAGCCGCCGGGGATGACGCTGGGTGAAGGCGCAGGCTTCGTGGTGCTCGAGGCGAATGCGGCGGGCGTGAAGTCGATGGCGCGCG
>JAYUXE010000726.1:0-4115 GCA_043753165.1 Archangiaceae bacterium
GAGGACTTTCGCGCCCTGCACCGCAGCTGCGGCGTCGACCTGCTGCTGCTGCTGGGCGGCCGCGTCAGCGCGCGCCTGGCGGATGGCCGCCACCTTGTCGTCGCTGCGAATGATGCGCGCGGGCACGCCGATGGCGTCGCCGTACTCGTCGATGGATTGGTCCAGGTCGAGTTTGTCGATAGCGTTCTGGTCGACCGCGTGGAGGTGGCCCACGAAGGTCACGAAGCGCTCGATGTTCGCGGTGCCGAGCAGCTTCTGCGCCTGCGCCATGATGCTCACGTAGTCGATTTTTAGCTCTTGCCCTTCGAGCTCATCCGGAGGCGGCGGGATGAGGCGGTTGCGCGTCAGGACAGCAAAGACGCGCTCCACCAGCGGGCGCAGCAGCTCGTCTTCGAGGCGCTCCATCACGGGCCCGAGCAGCAGCATCTGCTCTTGCTGGCGCGCGGTGACTTCGGTTGCGGTCATCTTGCCGGCGTCGATGCGCTGCATCGTCAGCCACAGGCTCGCGAAGTACGCGTCTTCGATGCGCATCTCGCACTCGCGGATTTCCTGCCGGAACGCAGGCAGCGCCATCGGATTCAATTCCATGGCCGGGCTGAACGTCTGGCCGGGGCTGCTGCCATCGACATACGTCACGTCACCCGGGAGCAACGACGAGCGTCCGCCCATCAGCGACGTTGGTGCGCGCATCGGCGGATTCACCACCTTGTCGAACGCCTGCATCTTCCGCTTCTCGAGCAGCTGCAGCATCTTCGCGTCGGCCAGGGCTTCGGTGCCGGGGCCGGTGCCCCACACGTCTTCGCCGGTGACATTCCAGCGCGGCGTCATCCACGGCCGCTCGCTGTAGCCAGACTCGCGCAGCGGCTTCGCGTCGGGCCCCTCGTCGGGCGTCCGCGCCTCGTACCAGCACGTTGAGATTTCCTTGCCGGCCGCTCCGATGCGCTCGGGCTGGTAGTCGCCGTTGGGCTGAATCACCAGTACGACGTCGTTCCACTTGTCGAGGCGGCCCTGATTCACGTCGTCACGCACGCTCTGCGAGCAATTCTCTTCGCCGAACATGTCGACCAGCTGGCGGCTGGTCATCTGGAATTCGCGGAAGATGGTGTCGACTTCGCCCTTTGCGTTCTGCGCCAGGCAGTAGCTGCCGATAGGGAACACGTACGCGCGCACAATGGTGTCGGGGTCTTCCTCGACGAGCATGGCCGAGGTGCCGAACGTGCCGATGTCCGCGTAGACGTTGTGCAGGCAGTTGTAGATGTTGCTCTTCGAGAAGGCCGCGAGCACCCGCTCTTCGACGATGTCGAGCCATTCCTTCACGGGCGCGAGCTCACGCAACTCAGGCAGCGTGGTGGTGATTTTCATCCACTTGCGCGCGGGGCTGCTGATGCTCGCCATCATCCCGGACGCCTGCGTGCGGCTCGCCGACGTGGGCTTCGAGTTGTAGATTTTCGATTCTTTCTTGCCGCCCTTGTTCGCGTCCTGCGTGAAGAAGCGCGCGCGACGGGGAAGGATGTTCTCCGCGGCTTCCTTCCACGCGGGGTCGTACGCGGCCCGCTCGGTTTTCAGCGCGGAGTGGCGGCGCTTCAGCCGGCCCAGCTTGCTCTGTTCGCTGTACGGCAAATCGGTCGAGACGTCGGTCGAAGGCGCCATGGGCTTCAGCCCTCCATCGGGTTGTATTCGTGGGCCACGCGGGGGCCTGCGCCCATGCGGATGCGCTCGAGCTGCCCGCGGATGCCGCGGTGCGCGACAGGCTGGGCGAAGGTGAGCGAGAGCGCGTCGGCCTTGTCGGGCGACGGCAGCCCGCGCTTCTTCAGGTCGGCCTTCGACTCCAGCTGCAGGCGATTGTCGGGCGTGAATTTGTACGTTGGCGCGACGAGCTCACCCAGCAACTCGGCGTCGTCGGGGATGCAGCCGCCCGCCTTCACCCACTCGGCGAGCTTCCACCACATCTCCGCGCGCCTGTTGAGAAACTGCTCCGCGTCGATGGCACCCTGTCCGTTGTCGATGCCGATGACGGGGAAGCCCAGTTGTCGGAGGCGATCCACGACACCCGCGCCAATGCCTGTCTGGTCGATGAAGACCGCGTCTGGATCCCACGCGCGAATGAACGTCGCGACCTGACCAGCGAGCTGCATCGTGTCAAGGTTCCGAAACACCTTCGGAACGAAGGCGACCTTGCCCTGGCGTGGCTGCAACACGCTGCGGTCGTCACCGAATCGGGCGACGTCGACGCCGAGAATCTTCACCTCGTCGTAGTACGAGGCCTGTGTCACGGTGCGGCCGGCCGCGGCAGTGCAGTCGTCGATGCCCAGCAGCGCATTGCTCTGCCCCGGCGGGAACTTGCCGAAGACGTTGACGAGCACCCACGGGTTGTCCTTCCCGTACTTCTGAATCTGCTCACGCGCCCACTGCACGCTGATGCGGCTGGAGCGCATCGGATCATCGGGGTCGCCCGTGATTTCGGTGACGTCCCAGAGATGCCGCTCGCGCGTGCACGCGCGGTACAGCGGCCCGGAGAGATGCGTGGGATTGCCGGCCTGAACAATCTTGCACTCGACGCCCGTGGAGAGGCCGCCTTCGGCGGCAGCCATCACGGCGTCGGGGATGCCGCCCGACTCGTCGAGCACGAAGAGTACGTAGTCGGCGTGGATGCCGGCCAGCGTGTTCGCCTGCTGCGAGCTGTCGGCACCCTTCGACCAGGTGCGCGCGCTCATCCACCACGTCTCGGGGTGGTCGTTGCTCGTGATGCGCTCCGCGGCCCATGTAAAGCTCGCAGCCAGCAGTGGCGACTTCTGCTGCCACTTCGACATCTCGACCCAAAGGTTGTCGCGAAGGTTGTCGCCGGTGATGGATGTGGCGACGATTTTCGGGTGAGGCCTCGTAAGCAGAAAGTTCCAGCAGCACCACGCAAGCAGGGCGGTCTTGCCTGGGCCCTTGCACGCTTTCATCGCTTGGCGCTGCTTCGTAGGGAACTTGCGCAGCACCACCGCCTGCCATGGGTCGGGCTCGACGCCGAAGAGCTCGCGCACCATCGTGACGGGGTCCTCGCGCCACCGCGCGATGCAGTCGATCGCGGCTTGGTCAGGGACGACAGGCTCAGCGCCGATGGCCTCGACGTTCACCCGCCCACCTTCTGCTTGATGCTCGCCGTCACCAGTTGTTCGAGCGTGACGAGGCCGGTGTGTTCGACCTTGTCGGTGAAGAGCTTGAGGTTCTTACCAAGGAGCTCGAGCCCCTTCGGCTTGTCCCAGAACTTCACTTCGAGAATCGTCGCGACTTTCACCGACGCGCCGTCTGCGCCTGGAATGACTTCCTCGCGCTGTTTGATGCTCGCGATGCTGCGGCGCACGTGCGGGGGCATGTCCTTCAGCGGACGGAACGCGCCGAGGTCGTCGAACGCCTCGCCGATGTCAGCGTGCGCGAAGTGCTTCAGTTCGCTGATGACTTTGTCGGCTGCGGTCTCAGTGCGCGTGGCGCGCAAGGCCATCGCCTTGTCGACTGCGGCCCGGACTTCAGGCTTCGTAAGGTTATCGGAGCCCTGAACGTGAGCTGTTCTCGCCGAGTATCCAGCGCGCACTGCGGCCTGCGTCGCGTTCAGGTCGACAAGGTATTCCTCGACGAACCGCTGCTGTTTCGGAGTGAGCGCCACCCTGGAAGGGTCGGCCGCGACTGGGACAATCTCTCAGTCAGTCCTTCGTCCGCACCGAGCGCTTCTTGTAGAACTTCAGCGCCGCCCGGAACCTCCACTCGGCCCGCTTGAAGTCTTCGTCACTGCCTTCGGCTGCCGCATCGGCGTACGCGAGAGCGGCCTCGGCGATGCCCGCGAATGGTGTGCGCGAGTAGCGCCGCACGGGAGCTGCGGTCGAGTCGCCAGTGCGAACCTTGCGCTTCCGATGGCCAGCACAGAGCCCGCCGGCTTCGATTGGCTTTGTGCAGCCGCCCCATCCGCACTCCGCGCTGCTCACGTAGCGCGGCAGAGTATTGATACTCGGTTGCGTTTGCAAACCGGTGGCGAAGCTCACGAGGGGTCCATCCACCGGACGACGGTGTTTCCGCCGTGGCCGTGCAGTTGCTCGAGCACGACCGCATTCGCGTAGACGTTGATCGCCTCCAGC
>JAYUXE010000727.1:0-1625 GCA_043753165.1 Archangiaceae bacterium
ACGAGCGTGTGACGGCCGACGGGCACCGGGTAGCGCGACAGCGGCGTGCGATCCAACGGGCGGCCGTCGAGCAGCACTGTCGCCCATGGCTCCGCGTCGGCGGACAGATAGCCGACGCGCAACACTTCTGCGTTCGGGCGGGCGAGCACGGGACGCGGGCGCTGAACGGGGCGGGCCGGGATGGCAGCGGGTTGATCGACGGCCGCAACGGGCTCAGCATCGGGCTCGGGCTCTGGGGCGGGCGCCGCCTCGACCCCGCGTTCCTCGATGACAGGCGCTTGAGCAACGACGGCTGCAGGCGCGGGGGCTTGCTTGAGCAGAAAGACGACGGCGCCGAAACCAACGACGGCCGAGGCGCCGAGCCACAGCAGCGGCTTCACGCCTGAACGTTGCGGCTGGGTGATTGACCCACTGCGGGGCGCGAGCTGCAGAGACGCAGTGCCGGGCGACAGATCGGCGCCGTGCAGCTTCTCGAAGACCTTGAGATCTTCACTGCACAACCGCTGCACCCAATCACCGAGCTCGGGCTGCGTGGCGACGGGACCATCGGCCAGCGCTTCCCGAAACTGACGCGCCGAGCCGTAACGGTCGTCGGGCTTCTTCGACATCGCGCGTTCGAGCGCACGCGACATCTGCTCGCTGACTTCGGCGCGCAGCTTCCGCGCGGACGGCGGGTCGAGCTTCACCACCGCGTCCATCGTCTGCACATCGCCCGGATGCGCGAACGGCGAGACGAGCGTCAGCGTCTCGTAGATGGTGACGGCGGCCGAGAAGAGATCCGCGCGCAGGGTGAGCCGCCCGCGGTGCGCCTGTTCCGGAGCGACATACGCGAACTTCCCCCGCACCGTGCCCGGCCGCGTCTGGTGCTCGTTGATCGCCGCCTTCGCGATGCCGAAGTCGTTCAGCATCACCGCGCCCGCGCTCGACAGAAGCAGGTTCGACGGCGTGACGTCGCGGTGGATGACGCCCAGCTCTTCGCCGCGCGAGCCTTTGAGCGTGTGCGCGTACGCGAGCGCCTCGAGCAAGCCAGTCGCGATGAGGCGGACGATCGGCATCGGCAGCTGCGTCTGTTTCGATCGAAGCACACGAAGGAAGCGCGCGAGCGAGATGCCTTCGACGATCGCCATCGCGAGGTACGGCCGGCCGTCGGACTCACCGACGTCGAAAATCTGCACGATGTTCGGGTGGTTCATTCGCGCCGCGAGCCGCGCTTCGTCGAAGAAGCGCTGCACGAATTCCTGGTCAGGCACGAGGTGCGGCAGCAGCAGCTTCAGCGCGACCTTTTTCTCGAAGGCGCCGGCGCCGGTGCGGCGGGCGATGAAGACCTCGCCCATTCCTCCCGAGGCAAGGCGGGTCAGCAGCTCATACGGCCCCACCCGGAGGCCGTTGTCTTTGGGCTCGAACACGTGCGCGCGACGCTATCGCACGAATTCACCACCGACATGTTCCATCGATGCTGCGCTTCAGGCGGGTTTCGTCGACGAACAGCGCCTCGCCCTTGCGCCCCTGCCGGCCGAACGCGATGCGCACTTCCATGCGTTCGGCGCCTTCGGCGATGAACTGCTCTTCGAGCAGCAGCCATTCGCCGTAGACGCGCGGCCGAGAAGGCGTGGACTCGTTGGTGC
>JAYUXE010000728.1:0-4113 GCA_043753165.1 Archangiaceae bacterium
GGCTCAGGCGGTTCGACGACGACGTACGAAGGAGAAGCCGCAGGCCGCGTCTTCTTCGTCACCAAAAAACCCGCCGCGCCGGCACCCACCATCACGAGCACCGCGACCGCGACCGCGACCGCGACCGCGATTCCCACCTTCGCGGGCTTCGCAGGAACCACCGCCGATTCGCGACGCCCCAAAAGCTGATTCACCATGCCGCAGTGGGCGCAACGAATCGTATCGGCGAAAGAATCGTCGACTTGCAACGGCGCCGAACAGCTGCTGCACCGAAGGCTTCGCGTGACCATGCGCGAAGGCTACGTCGGACAACTGTCACGTGACAGACTGTATCGCGGCGGCGCACCGTCCCAGTCGCTTCGCGGCTTTGCCCGATGGCGCACCCTCTGCACAGGGCCCCGTCTCACAAACCCTTCACGAGGTGAAGCATGAAGACCGTCTGGATTTGCCTACTCGCCGTCCTCGCCACCGCCTGCGGCAGCAGCTCCTCGACGACGGGCAGTGGAGGCGAAGGCGGAAGCGGCGGCGCCGGCGGAGGCATGGGCAGCAACTCGAGCTGGACGTACATGGCGCTCTTCGACGAAAAGTCGACCGATGGCGGCAAGTCGCGCTTCCACTCGGGGGAAGATCGCGTCACCTCGATCCACTTCTCGGCGCTCGACAAGGGCCTCGTCGCGACCTCGGCCGCCGGGCAGAGCAACCAGGGCGGCCTCTTCCGCGCCAACGCCACGAAGATCACCGGTATGGCGATCGACAAAGACGCACTGGACCTCGACAGCTTCATCAACATCTTCAAGACGCAGGCGGGCTACGCCGCGACGCTCGCCACGGCCGAAAGCACCGTCCTCTCGAACGACAACGGCACCTCGTTCACCAAGGTCCGCACCAACCTGCCCTACGGCCTCTCGCGTTCCGTCGTTCTTCACGATGCGCCCGACAACAAGTGGACCTGGGTCGGCGCCTCGGGAGTGATCGCCGAGTCCGCCACGCCGCCCAGCCTCACCGCGGTGTGGTCGGCCCTGTGGGCGCCGCAGGGCATCCCGCCGTTTCCGAACCCCGTGCCGCCGGCGCCGGGATGTCAGAAGGCGCCGATTCCGCCCAGCAACCCGATTCCCGAGCAGTACGTGTACGTGTCACCCAACCGCCAGTTCGTCGCCTTTACCGTCTACGTCGACTCGGCCGACGCCCACCAGATCTGCCTCAGCAACGACTTCGGGAAGACCTTCCTCGCGAAGAAGCTCGTCCACGATCAGGAACACAAGCAGCCCAACGGAGCGAACGGCATCACCTTCATCAACGACACCACCGGCTTCGTCTTCGCCGGTGACTTCCTCGCAGCCGGAGCCGCGTACATCCAGAAGACCACCGACAAGGGCGTCACCTGGTCGGCGAACACCCTTCCTGCCGCGCTCAAGGCCCAGCAGATCGAGATCCGCCACGTCTTCTTCGCGCCCGACGGCGTCAATGGCTTCGCCGTCGGCTGGTATTACAGCCCGTTCGGCCCGCTGGTGCTCGTCACCACCGACGCAGGCAACACGTGGTCGGCGTCGACGACCACCGCCGCGCTCAAGGAACAGATGGGCAAAGACACCTTCGGCAGCAAGCTCTACACCGGGTTCGCGTTCGACAAAGATCACCTCTGGGTCGGTGGCGAACGCGGCGCCGTGTACGCGAACAGCAAGGGCGGCCAGTAGTCAGTTCTGGGTCATCGGGGTTGCCTTCGTGGCCGCCTCGACCACCGTTGCCACGCCGGCGTCCGCGGCCAACCCGCAGGCGTCGGCGATCTTCTTTCCGCACGCGATGCCCAACGAACGATCGGCCTTCACCCGCGCTGCGTCCGTCAACTCGAGGCGGTGCTTCACCAGCATCCGGCAGCCCACCATGCTTCCGGCGGCGCAGCCTCGAGCCCCGAAGTCGGCGGCACCGGCGAAGTCCTTCACGCGCGCGCGCTGTTCACCGAGCTCGACGCAGCGGCCGCCGGCGCCGTGGTCACACGCCTTGACGATGAACGCTCGCGCACGCGCTTCGCCGTCGAGCTCTTTCTTGAACTGAAGAAAGTTCGCCGCCGTCTCGCACGACTCGGCGACGCCTTCGTCGCACTGCGCGCCCAGCGTGTCCGTGATCTTCGTCGCGACGGCCTTCAGCTCTTCGACCGCCAGCGGATCCTGCGGGCGGAACTTCAGCTGATTCGCGAGCTCGATGCAGATCGCGATCTCACCGTTCTCGCACGCGGCCGATGCCTTCAGGTGCGCCTGTTCGATCGCTTTCGGGTCCTTCTGGGCGGCGGTCAAGGCCGCCCACTGCCGAACGCAGCCGAGGTTCGAGCCCAGCTTGCACGCGCGACCCCACGCGTCGGCCGACTGCGGCGATGCGAGCGCGGCGAGCTTCAGCGCGTCGCCCCACCGCATGCAGTCATCCAGCGAACCGCCCTTGCACGCGGCCCTCGCCGGTTTCACGCGGGCCAGCTCGGCCGGAGCTGCACACGTGCCCTGCACCTTGTCTGCGCACGCCCGCTGCATCAGCGCCGTCAGCCGCGCATCGTCGGCCTCGGTCAGATTTTCCGTCGCGAGCCACAGTTCGCCCACGGCGTTGCAGGTGAAGCCGCGCTTGCACTGTTCTTCGGCCAGCAGCAGCGCCTTCTTCTCGCCTCCCACGTGCGCCGTCGCGATCACCGCGCTCGAACACGCCTTGGGCTCGAGCTTGTCTGCCAGAGCCGCCTTGCACTCGGCCGCGCAGACCTTCGCTGCCGACGCCTCGTTCGTGGCGACACAGCTCTCGCAGTCACCCAGCGCGCAGGCCTTCGACAGCAGCGCGGTCTCGCGAACGGGATCCGGAAGAAGCTTCGAGGCCACGCGGCACGACGCCGCCGTCCCCGCCTGACATTCGCGTTCCATCACGAACGCCTTTCGCCGCGCCTCGACGGCAGAACACGTCGAGCCATCACGCGGCTCGAGCTCGCACCACCGCCCCAGCGTCACCCACGCCCGCTGGGTCAGCGCCGCGTCGGGGATCTTCGACGCCAACGCCGTGTAGACGAGCGCGCAGTCACCGAGGTCACCGTACGAACAGCCCTTCACGCGAAGCTCGAGCTTCCGGGTCGCGCGCTGATTCGGAGTCACCGCGCCCTCGACGAAGTCGATCAACCGAATCGCGTTCTCACAGCCCGCCGCACTGCCGCGCTGACAGCCCTTTTCGAACCAGCCAAGGGCGACCTTCGCCGCCGCCGGCAGCCCGCTGCCTTCGATCGCCGTGCCGAGCTGCTCACACGCGTAGCCATCGCCCCGATCGCAGGCCTGCTTCTTCATGCAGTAGGCAGCGGCTCCGTCACCGCCGTTCTGCTGCAGCTCGGACGCTCGCTGGCACACCGCGAGATCGCCGTTGACGCAGGCGGGCTCCTGGGTCTCGCGCTGGCACCGGGCGACCTCGACGAACGCGACCGGGTTGCGGCCGCCGGGCTGGCTGCGAAGCAGCCGTTCTTTTTCCACCAGGGGGTCGGTGAGCACGGCGAGCCGGGCCGCCGGCTTCACGCCCTGCTTCGTCAACGCGTCGAGTTGCGTGCAGGCTTCGGTCGACTTGAGGCGGCAGCCCAGCTCGTACGCGGTGGCGCTGTCGACGGGCCGGGTCATCCTCTTGCCCAGCAGCAGACAGGCCGTCGGGTCTCGGCGTTCACACCCGTTCTGAAACGCCATCGCGGCGCGCTGGGGATCCTTCGCCGTGCCATTTCCGTCGGCGTGCATCGTGCCCGCCAGCGTGCAGGCGGGGCCGTGACCCTGGCGGCAGCTCAGGTAGAGCACGACGAACGCGCGCGCGGTGTCGGGCTTCTTTGCTTCCGTCAGCCGAAGGCCCGTCTCGTAGCAGCCGACCGCGTCGCCCATCGTGCAGGCCTTGTCGAACCAGGTCAGCGCCTCGGCCGGCTTCAGCTTCGCCACCACCAGGCAGCCGCGCGACTGCCCCAGCGCGCAGGCGCGGGTCGCTGAGGCAACCGTCGGTTCTCCCTCGAGACACGCAAACGGATCCCCAGCCTTGCAGTCGGGGCTGAGCGCCTGCGCCCAGGCCTGTGGCGAAAATGCAGCCACGCATCCAAGGGCCAGCACGGGAATAATTTTCATTCGG